>CAMKFS010000021.1 GCA_946411935.1 uncultured Candidatus Saccharibacteria bacterium
AAGATTATTTCTCAGAGAAGCTGAGAGAAATCTTGCGACCTTCCTTATCGATGTCGAGAACCTTGAATTCCTTGCGCTCATTAAGAGTGAAGATCTTCTCTGGATCAACATCACTGCCTTCGCCAAGCTCAGAAACGTGAACTAGAGCCTCGACAGCTGGTGAAATCTGAACGAATGCACCAAATGGGGTGATACGAGTAATCGTACCTTCGACCTTATCGCCCTTCTTGAAGTTTGCAATCTCAGAGAGCCATGGGTCCTCTTGAAGCTGCTTCATAGAGAGGCTGAGGCGATCCTTATCGATAGCGATAATCTTTGCCTCAATCGTTTCGCCGACCTTAACATAGTCAGCTGGGTTATTGACGCGTTCCCAAGAAATCTCGGAAATGTGTACGAGGCCTTCAATACCGTCAACATTGACGAAGATACCGAAGTCGACGACACCAGTCACGACACCCTTTACGACGTCACCGACAGCGAGCTTCGAGAAGCGCTCTGCGAGGCCGTCTTTGATAGCTTCTTTCTCAGAGAGAATAAGCTTGTTCGTCTTGCGATCTGCATCAAGGATGCGAACGCGAATCGACTTACCGACAAGTGCGTTAAGGCGCTGAAGGATTTCATCCTTGTCAGAACCACCGACACGTGGGTAATGTTCCGCCGAAAGCTGAGAAACTGGCAAGAAACCACGAATCCCTTCATATTCGACTAATAGACCACCGCGGTTCGCATCATAAGGCTGAACCTCGATAATCTCACCCGCCTCGAGCTTAGCTGCGATTTCGTCCCAGCCTTTCTCTTTAACGGCTTTGCGAAGGCTAAGAAGAACCATACCGTCTTCCATCTCCGTATCGATAACAGAGGCAGAAACCGTGTCGCCTTCCTTTAGTTGACGCCCGAAAGCGACCTCACGACGTGGTACGAGACCAACACCGCGTGCACCGAGATCGATTAAAATCTCGTGCTTCTTTACCGATAACACCGTACCTTCAATGGTGTCACCGAGAACGATAGCTTTGGTATCCTCGTTCGCGAGGAGCTCATCCATCGTAATATTAGCTTTTGTAGCCATTATTTTTTCCTTTCGCCGAGACTGTTCATCATCTTTCCTGTCGCAACAGAAAAAATAGTGAACAGCCTCGTACTGCTCACTATTTTAATCTATTTTTACTCTGTTGTAAAGTTTAAGCGTTTTTCTTAAAAAGCACTACATTGTAGGCGAACAAGGAGCTACAAATCGCCAATGCGACAATCGGGAGAATAGCATCTTCCGGACCGGTCTTCGGTATGTTCGACTCGGTCGTTGCCGGAGTTGCTACGCTTGCAGTGTTATCCTGCTGCGTGCTAGTCGCGCTCTGCGTATCCTGCGTGGCAGTCTGAGACTCATTCTCTGTCTTTTGATCATCTTTCGCAGCAGTATCATTTGTGGCTGGCTCTTGGGTAGTTTCCTCATTCTTTGGCTCCTCGACATTATTCACTTTTGCCACCTCTTTTGCTGGCTCCGGTGTCGAAAGCGACATTGCCATCACAATACCAGCGATGATAATCACTGCAACGAGACCAATTAAAGCCCCCCAGGCCCAACGCCTATATTTAGTTTCACTCTCCATAATAACTCCTGTTGTAAACTTAAGCATATTATACCACACATTAGCATTTTTAGCAAGAGTACTTTGCGTGCTATAATGTACATATGTATCTCTGTATCGACATTGGTGGGACCAAGACAATCATCGCCCTCGTGAACCACAGAGGTAAAATCTTATATTCGTTCAAATTCGAGACTATCAAGGACCAGAAGTTGTTCTACGAACACCTCATTCAACACATCCGCGTCAACTTCTCCATCTCTGACATCGACGTTATTTCCGTCGCGATGCCCGGCATTGTTAAAGACAATGTTTGCACCTGGCTCGGCAATCTCCCTTGGAGACGTTTCGATATCGCCAAAAAGCTTACCAAGGAATACGGCAAACCTGTTTACATTGAAAACGACGCTAATCTTGGCGCCCTCGGCGAAGCCCGCAACAACCCAGAGAAAAACGTCTATTTCACTCTTAGCACCGGTATCGGCGGCGGCGTGGTTTCTGACGGCAAAATCTTGAAGAAATACCAAGATTTCGAACCTGGCCACAATCGATATACCTACCTCGGCGAAGAACGCGAATGGGAGGATTTCGCCGCCGCCTCAGCTATCAACGCTAAATACGGCAAACGCGTTTCCGAAATCACCGGCCGTGACACCTGGGCCGATATCGCCGAACGCATTCTCCTCGGACTTGCTCCCCTTACCGCCAGTATCAAACCCGATCGCATCATCTTTGGCGGTCCACTCGGTCTTGAACTCCCCCGCTATCGCTCTCGCCTCCGTCGCGAGCTTAAAACCCGCCTCCCAAAGAACGTTCGCATGCCCAAACTTATTAAGGCTCGCTACGGTTCTTTCTCTGTAATTCACGGATGCTACCTCTATGCAAAATCTCATCAAAAAACTCGCTAAAGATTATCCCGAATTAATCATTTCTGCCGGCGAGCGCTTTCAATTCACCCCGCCAAATCAGCTTTTTTATGCCAAAACAACCGAATACGACGACAACGAAGCTCAACTTCTCCTTCTCCACGAACTCGGTCACTATCTCATTGACGAAACCGATTACCTTACAGACATCGAGCTTCTCGAAATCGAAGCCAAAGCCTGGGCCAAAGCCCACGAACTCTGCAAGAAATACAATCTCAAGTATAACGAAGATTTCGCCGAAGATCGCCTCGACAGCTATCGCAACTACCTCCACTACGCTTCACTCTGCAATAATTGCCAGCTCGCCGGCTACCAAGATGACCGCGGCAATTATCATTGCCCTCTCTGCGGCGCCACCTGGAAACACCAAAAAATCCCCCACTAATCAAGTAGAGGATTTTTCGAAATTATGTCTTTACTTAGGCAGTCTTTTTTGCCTTACCGCGCTTTGAGATGCGACCACCCTTTGCGCCCGCGATTTTCGCAAGCTCTGGGTTAGCAGCAAAACCGCCAGTGTGACCATTCTTACCGCCTTTACGGCCGATTTCAGCATAGAAATCTTTACCGTACTTGGTTTTGTTAGTAGAAGCAGCCTTACGACCACCTGCTTTAGTTCCAGCCATTTCTAGCTCCATTTCTGCCCACCAAATAAATAATAATGCCACCCTTTTTCAGGTTGCTTATGCCTATTTTAGCATAATGCTTTAGTTTTGTCAATATGTTTTTGCTTAAAAATATGTTATAATAACCGAACACTATCTGTAATGCTTATGATTAACTGGTAAAAGATACCCCGCTATTTCGCGATTCAGACGTAAAAATACCCGTCTCGTCGCCAAAACGGGCCTTAGAGCGCCTCTAAACGGCTCATGCTTTATTTTTCAGGGGTGAAGCGATACTTGTTTACTGCATCTTCAAGCGCTTCATGCCCTAGCACTGAGCAATGAAACTTATGTTTCGGTAAATTGCCCAAATAATCATCAATATCCTTTGCCGAAATTTTCAAAGCCTCATCCAAAGTCTTGCCTTTCACAAGCTCCGACAATGCCGACGTCGACGCAATCGCCGACGCACAACCATAAGTCTTCCAACGCACGTCTACAATTTTGTTGTTTTCGATTTTTAAATACATTTTCATCTGATCGCCGCAAATCGGGTTTCCTACCTGCCCGACCGCGTTCGCATCAAACTGCGACTCGTCACCAAACAAGAAATTTCGCGGCTTCATAAAATGGTCTTTGACTTTTTCCGAATAGATCCAATCCTCGCCTTCCATTATTTACTCCTCATCGTTACCGTACTAATCTGCTGTAATCTGTTTACAATCCCAGGCAACACCTCCATCACTTTCTCGATATCCGCCTCAGTATTATCTGGGTTGAATGAAAATCGAATCGAAGAGTGTGCTACCTCAGCATCACCCGTCTTCGCCATCAAGACATGACTCGGTTTCGCATCGCCCGCCGCGCAAGCCGATCCAGTTGAGACAATCACGCCTTCCGCGTCTAGATATAACTGAATCGATTCCCCTTCAGCCGCCTCGAATGAAGCATTCAAGATATTTGGCAAAGATTTATCACGCTCGAGCTCCGTGTTTAGGCTACTACCAGGAATCTCCGTCAAAATCCGCTCCGCTAACTTATCACGCAGCTCACGCACTTTCGTATCATAAAGAGACCACGAATTCACCTTTTTAAGATGTTCCAAAGCCGCCCCAAAACCAATAATCCCGACTGTATTATAAGTGCCGCCACGACGCTTTTTCTCCTGATTTCCTCCGATAATTAGTGGCTTAAACGGCACACCTTTACGCACGTAAAGTGCGCCCACGCCAATCGGTCCACCAATCTTATGCGCACTAAAAGTCGCATAGTCTAAATCTAACTCTTTTACATCGATCGGCAGCTTACCGAGCACCTGCGTCAAATCAGAGTGAGCGAAAGCTCCTTCTTTATGCGCCTTTTTTACCTGCTCTTTTACCGGCATAATCTCACCAATCTCATTGTTTGCGAGCATATAAGAATAGAGCGCTGGCTCCTCCTCACCGCCATAAATTACCGCCGCCTCAATAATTGAGTGGTGCTCGAGCGGCGAAGTTATAATCTTATGCCCTTCAAAAGTTCGAATCACTGTATTATTCGACTCAGACGCGCCAGAAGTAAAAATAATTTCCTCCGGTTCAGCATTAATCATTTCAGCGAGCAACCCCCTCGTGTGCTCAATTTCATTCATCGCAAGATGGCCAGGAGTATGTAGCGCTGAAGCATTTGCAAAATAACGGCGCTCGGCTGCGCTCATCGCATCTATCACCTCCGGCAACAATGGACTTGTCGCCGCATAGTCCAAATAAGTCATAAAACTATTTTACCATCCTAACCTCTGTTTTTTTACAAATAAAAATAGCCCTGCCGGCCTTTAGAAAAAAATGGTGGAGTAGCAAAGACCGAAGCCTTCGCATACCCCATGTCTGAATGGTGGGGATATGTGGACTTGAACCACAGACCTCGTCATTATCAGTGACGCGCTCTAACCAGCTGAGCTATATCCCCTTACCAGACCTATTTTACTAAATTCCCCGCCATTGCGCAAGTATAAGTTTTATTCGTTATACCACGTCGGCAAAATTGCCTGCTCAGACACATCATCAAACATATCGCGCAGACTCACTGAATCATTAAGGTTCCAGTTTTCAAGTGGAGTCTTAAAGTCTATTATGCTATAGGCATGCACAAACATTCCCTCCATGTCCGTCACGCTCGACACATCCCAACTAGCAAGCGCCGAGATATCCGTTAGCTCGCTAGCAGCATCAAACGTAAATACCATATTCGTCACATTCGACACATCCCAGCTTATATAATCTTTACCTTCATGCCGCTTCGTCTCGAGTGCGTCGACATTCGTGGCTCCGATAGAACAGAATGTCTCTTGCATGTTCCGCACGCTCGAAGTATTCCAACTGGCAAGCGCCGAGATGTCTGTCAAATCTCTATCTCCGCTAAACATCTGACTGATATCTTCGACATTCGACACATCCCAGCTCACATAATCCTTGCCTTCGTGTTGCTTCGTTTCAAGCGCATCGACATTCGTGATTATCATACTATAAAACATTCCCATCATATTTTCTACGCTCGAAGTATTCCAGCTAGCAAGTGGCGAGATATCTGCTAGACTCCTCGAACTATAAAATACTTCTCGCATATTCTCTATCCCCGAAGTGTCCCAGCTGGCAAGCGCAGATATATCGGCTAAATCGTCGTCAGATGAAAACATCGATTCTATTTCTCTAACATTCGACACATCCCAGCTTATATAATCTTTACCTTCATGCCGCTTCGTCTCGAGCGCGTCAACATTCGTGATTGCTGTTCTGGTAAATAAATAGCTCATACTCTCGACATTCGAGGTATCCCAACTAGTAAGCGAAGAAATGTCCGCAAGATTCTCCGCGAAATAAAATACACCGATCATATCATTTACATTCGACACATCCCAGCTGGCAAGCGCCGAGATGTCTGTGAGATTTTCGGTAAAGCCAAACATATAGTCTATATACTCTACGCTAGACATATCCCAGCTCACATAATCTTTACCATCATGCCGTTTGGTCTCGAGTGCATCAACATTAGTAATCGCCGTACTATAAAATAATTCATTCATACTACTAACATTTGAGGTATTCCAGCTGGCAAGCGGAGAAATATCCGCCAACTGATAACAATCGCTAAACAGCCAATCCATCCGACGAACACCGGAAGTATCTAATTCGGCAAGCGCAGATATATCAGTAAGATTCTGCATATTTTCAAACATATAGTTCATCTCTTCACCGCCCTTCATTGTCGCCGCATCGGTATAGATATATATAATACCGTTGCTATCCACATTGTCGTACCATGCATAAATCGGCTTCTCTGATTCGGAACTGGAAATAATATTATCCATATTATTTATATCGAAATTCGCCGGCAAAGCGTCCGCCATTCTGATCGCCTTAATATTCTCATCTTCGGTGCTTGTATCAGGTTCACTGTCGTATGTACCAGTAATTTTCTTCATCTTGGCATTGACCTGTTCGCCGCTGTCCAAGGTGGCAGTGCCCTGCTTAGGAACTTCGATCTTACCTAGCTTGATATACATATTCCTAAGCGTTCCCTTAAAAATCCTCATCGGCGTACCATCCGTATTTTGCGAAGCACCAAAGAAAGCCGTCTGATTAAAGAAAGCGCTAAAATCACTAAAATCATCCAAGACCTTAAAATCGCCATCATTGAGGCTATAAGAAATTACTCCGTCTTTTCGCACCACTTTCACCGTCTCGCCGGCCGTAATACCGTATTTAAAAGCCTTTTTATCACTACTAGTATTTACTCCTTTTCTAGAGGTGATCTCAAGCCTATTCGAGGTACTGCCATCAATACGAATCACGAAGCCAGGATAATAAACCGCAGCATCCTCATTCTTTGCGTTGAAGTAGGTCGCTTGCTGTTCCTGCCTCGATTCGAAGCTCTCAATCTCGAAATAAACTTCAAAATCCTTACTCGCGTTATCCACTTCATCATCCTTCCTAAATAGAGCGATGCCAGTGTCAATATATTTTGAATCCGTCCAATCATGACCGTTCGAATCAATACAGGTATCACCAGTAATATTCAAGCTGCTACCATTAAAAGTACATGAACCTTGTATCTCGAATACTGTCGGAAACGTTGTTTCTTCACCTGAGCCGCGCACGCTATGATGAGTAATCCCATAGGAATTAATATACTTGTTCACTACGCTTGCAATCGTATATACTAATTTATTCTCGCCGATAATTTCATAGCTCACCGCACCAGCGCCCATTGGGCTATTGAGCGCAATCGTATACTCGCCAGCCGCTAATCTTATCGTCTTGCAACCCTGCTGGTCAAAATCGCCAAAAACAACCTGAGACGCGAAACCGGCTTTCGTAATATCCGCCACAAATGCCGAACCATCATAGTTTTCGCCAGTAGAAACACACACCGTCCAAGTCTTACCGCCAGAAATCGTCGTCGTATTACCAGAAACCGCAAAAACCCTACCACCGCCGAGCAGTGCTAGGACACCGGCGAATAACGCGCCTAAAAGATATTTCTTTTTTAGCATGTTTTTTATCTCTGTTTCGACTATTTTTATTTTTGACCTAGTCTTGGAATAAGTATAAGCGAATTAAGGAGAAAAGTCAAGCAATATAAGCCACAAAAAACCGCCCAAACGGGCGGTTTTGCATCCTAGTTCCCCAATACGCCCGGCCAAAGCGATTGAGCAGTAGCATCGGCAGCGTAAAGGATTGCAGCATTACTAATACTGGCGAAGATTTCAGTCGTCGTAGTTCCACTCGCAATTATAAAACTATTCGGAAGCGTAAGAGAGGTGAGAGATAACATGCCAGCAAACATACGTTTCATACTTGTTACCTTCGATGTATTAAAGCTGTCTGGAAGAACCAACGACTGAAGTGATCTCATATTATAGAACATGCGCTCCATATTCTCCGCATTCGAAGTGTCGAAGCCGTTCGGAAGAGTCAATGACTCGAGCGACCTCAAGTTCTCAAACATGGAATACATTAATACCACTTTCGAAGTATCAAAGTTGCTCGGAAAAGTTAGCGACGTCAGTGAGTACATATTATTAAACATTGCCCACATGCTTGTCACATTAGCAGTATTGAAGCTCTCCGGAAGCGCAAGAGAGGTAAGAGATTGCGTATTTCTAAACATACTATCCATATTTGTTACCCTCGAAGTATCAAATTTATCAGAGAGAGTAAGAGTGGTGAGAGCTTGCATTTTGGAAAACATATAAGCCGAGCTTTCGTTCGCATATATAATATCGGCATCCGAGAAAATATAAACATTCCCCGCCCCATCATGCGTAGCATAAACCGGCAATGAGCCATCAATCGCGAGATTAATATATGGCTCAGCAACCACCACGCCAGTCGGCAACTCATCAACAAATTGCAGAGTTTTTATCGCCGTATCATCAACCTCATAATCCGTCGACGACGTACCGTTTACCATATTCTTAATCAGAACGTTAAACCAGGCGCCAGTCCGCAACGTCGCTGTGGTAGATATCTTTTTTGCCCACTGCGCATAAAGCTTTAATACACCGCCTTGAGCCAGAGTAACCGTTGCCCCATCCACATACGACTCTCCGCTTCCATCAGCCTCAGTATTCCAGCCACTAAAACGATAGCCGGCCCTCGAAAACGTATTGCTATCAAGCGTAAAACTAGTATCTATATCTAGATTCGTCATTGCCGGCATTGACCCGGTACCGCCATTTGCGTCAAACTGAACCCCTATTTTGCTCGCGATAATCCTATTATCGAAGAAGCCGTCTGAGCTAATGTATTTGTTCAGCTTCGAGCTGCTATTTAAGTTAAGCCTAATCTTTCGCGTGTCGCCCAGCGCTTCTTTCTCTATCAGAAGATCGCCTAAGCCCATTGGCGTATAGTAACTTACATAGTTCGTGCCACCGCCCTCGCTAGGGACAAGCACGTGCACACACCTCTCATCCTCCGAGAAAGAGCTAAAACTTAATTGCGTGCCAAAACTACCATCCGAAACATTTGCCACAATTGCGCCGCCAGTATAGCCGCCCGTTTTAAGAACGCAAACATCGATGTCGCCAGAGTAAAAATCCTTTTGCTCACCCGGCATATATGGCTCCGAAGAGCTGTAGGCAGAAGCATTTCCACCATAAAAGCTCGCAAAAATCCCAGTGACCACTACGCTAGTTGCAAAAAGTTTCTTCCACATTTTTATTTTTCTCTTTGTTTTTGTTTGTTTCGACTGTATGTTTTGACCTAGTCTTGCGCCAAGTATAAGCGAAATAGGAAGAAATGTCAAGAACCAATTCTATAGATAGAAGTGGTATAATATGCTTATGCAATGGTCATTCAGTTGGGGCTGGTTCTTTGGCGGCATCGCCATCGCAATCGCAGGTCTCTTAGTCATTAAATTTCATCGCCTCATCGCCGATAACCTCACCGGCGGAGTTCAGAGCTATGACAAGGTCAAACTCTTCGGTATCGGCGCCATCATCCTCGGCTTTATCTGCATGAGCAATCTCCATTCCCTTTTACTTTATCTTATTTTTCATATCATCATGCCAAATCAATTCCCCTGAAAAAAGCAAGGGACATAAGCCATCAAAATATCTCCCAAGCGGGAGATATTTTTAGCTCGAACACTAAAAATCCGCCAGAATCGGCGGATTTCTCTCTGTCTCTGTATTTTTTACAACATATTCTATGACCGACTGACGGCCCCGTTATTAAAAACTACACAATTTTTACACAATCTTTAGATACTAATCGTTCAATTCGGCACGAAATGCATTCGTTTCGCGCACTTCAGCACCATGACTCTCGTAAAAGCCCTTAGCGCCCTCTTTCTTCTCGCGACTCGAAGAAGTAAACTCGAGACGACGGCAACCATGCGCACGCCCCCAATCCTTTACCGCGTCTAGCAGCGCTCCACCCGCACCCTTACCGCGACATTCTGCATCGACAACTAAGTCTTCCATATATACATTACGATCGAGCGTCGCCATCACAATCGAGACAATCGTCATGCCGACCACCTTATCATCATCCGTCGCAATTAAGATATCATGATAAGGCGACTCGATAATCTCCTCAATCAATTCTCGGCTAATTGCCGAACCATCGTGACGCGCAGATAGTTGCTGGCGCAATTTCCCCATTGCCTCTGCAATATCACCATCATATTCCGTTACCGCTCCAACTGATATCATTCACCGATCTCCTTCTCTATTATCTTTGCCAAGCCATCGCCAATCTCATCAACTAGCGCTGAGTCTTCGCCTTCGACTAGAATCCGTAGCTTGTTTTCTGTGCCAGAATAGCGCACAAATACGCGCCCTTTTCCGTCAAAGCGCTTCTCTGCCTCTGCCACTGCTTCATTGAAACCAGCCACCTCGGCCAAATCACGCTTTTCGCGTACCTTTAGCCCCCACTGCTTAGAAGGCAAATTCTCATAATCTGCCCAGAGGTCAGCTAAGCGGCCACCGGATTCCTGAACTATTCGCAAAATCGTCAAAGCCATAAATGTGCCATCAGAACCTCTCATCCATGGTAAATAAATAATATGGCCAGCCAGCTCGCCACCAAGCCCCGCACCGAGCTCTATGCACTTCTGTGCCACATAACGATCACCATTAACAACCTTCGCGACCTTAATCCCTTGATTCTCGAGATACTTAATCGTCGCGAGATTGCTATATTCCGTTAAAACCACCGTATCCGCCGGCAGCTCACCGTGTTTCTTTAGATATTCTGCAAGCAAAATCACAATCCTATCGCCATCCCAGATTCGCCCCTCTTCGTCTGCCAGTACGATACGATCAGCATCGCCATCTAATGCCACACCAATCAACTCTTCTTCGCGCGCCCTATCAGCCATCTTCTCTGGATATAGCGCCCCGTAGCCATCATTAATATTCTTCCCATTTGGCTCCGGATCAATCTGCTCTACCTCAATCTCGAACTCTTCGAATACCTTGCGAGAGAAGTCGTGCCCCGCCCCACTCGCGGCATCAAGAATAATCTTGTATCCCTTGAAATCTTTATCGCCAACCTTTGCGGCCGCAATCTGCTCATAATACTTCTCCGCCGATTCGCTCGCCTGTTTTACAAAACGCGCCTCTGGAAGATCGATATCTTCGCCTAATTCTGCCTCAAAGAAAGTCTTTTCGACGGCCAATTCCTGTTCATCAGAAATCTTATCGCCGTCCGAACCAAACACTTTTATACCATTGTCGGTCGCAGGATTATGCGAAGCTGTCAGCATCACACCGCCATCGTACTCGCCAGAATCCTTAATTATCATTTGCACGGCTGGCGTTGGCAGAATGCCAAAATTCTCGACTTTCGCTCCAGACGATTCAAGACCGTCCGTAATTTGCTCGGCCATCCAAACGCCACTTTCGCGCGTATCGCGACCTAAAAGAACTTTTTTTGCGTACGTATTTTTTGCAATTGCACGTCCAAGTTCGTTAATAATATTTGGCCGTAACGGCGCCTCGCCGACCTTCCCACGAATCCCATCAGTCGCGCCAAAAATGCGTTTTTCCATAAGCCCATTTTAACAAAAAAATCGCCCAAAATCCACCAACATAAAAATCGAAAAAAGTCGCAAAAATATCCGACTTTTTTGAACGAACACTAATTCTACCCCTGTTATTTTCTGAACAAATTATTTATACAAAACTGTTGACAATGTTTCGTATAGCGCTTATACTAAAAATAGCTTTTGAGATTATTCGCAGATTTCAAAAGCCGCACTATTCTTCAAACCAAAACAAAAATTTAGCAAAAACAAACAAAACACAAACACCTTTATAGCTCCGATTCAAGCATGACATTATTTAGCTTTTGGTCATGGTGCACTGAATTCGGAGCTTTTTTGTTCCCTGCTTTCATAAGCCGCTCATGCTTGCCATTAGCGGCTTTTTATATTACGCTAAAACCAGTTAGCTGATACCGGGAGGCAATACACTAATGCACCTTGTCATCAGCGATTTTTTCTATAAGTTTTATATCTTTTCCCAACAAAAATACACTGTTAAGGAGGTGATGATTTATGGGTAAGTATATAAACGAAGATGCAAAGCCAGGTATGCGCTGGATTCTTATTCTCTGGGATGAAAACCGCAGCAAGAATGCCGAGCTGCCAGACGACCAACAGCGTCCAGACCAAGAGCTACTACCGGATTTTACGCAATACGATGAGGATCCTCGGACCCCTAAAGCGAACTCCTTGGCACAGTATTTTACTTCCTATGGAGGCGCGCTCAAAGATGCGAGATACTATGACAGACACCGCGATGAGCTTGAGCCTAAAAAATCCGTTCCTTCGAACGTTACGAAGCCTCGCTCTAAACCAAAGCCAAAACAAAAGGCTTCGCCTGTTCAAAGTCCGCCTCAGAAGACCGCAGAAGCACCTCGAAGCATCCAAGCCAGTACTACGCTCCAGGAGGCCGCAGAAGCGCCTCAAAGCGTTCAAACGCCAGATTCTTCAACTTCGACCGCGGAAGCACCAAAAAAGCCGTCCAGACCATCTCCTATGTATCAAAAATTCGGATTCGGGTCCAATAACCCCCACCGAAGACCTGCTACAAATAAGGATCCGCACGCTACCCTGACGCAATCTATAGGCAGCCTAATTCCGCCCGAGCTTTTCTCTAGCTTCGAGAATAACGACAAAAAACCAGAAAAACCGGCGCCAAAACCATCAAAACCAGAGCCAAAAAAACCTAAGGAGACGCCGAAGGCTCCCGAGCCAACAGCAAATTCGGCAACAACCGCCTCTGATTTTGCAAAATTGCCTATAACAAACTACCTACCGGGTAAGCTTGCTTTTATTAGCAAGAATTACTACCTTGCCTACAAGGAAGGCGACATTCAACTAGGTGAAGATTACAAGATCGTAATAGATGGCGATGATGCTGAATTCGCGAAAGTTATCAAAGCCAAGAAGACTCTAGCGCAATATGAAGCCGACAGCAATGAAGGCAACATCCAGGTTTCCCTGACGGAGATTATTAGTTTGCCAAAGATCGAAAAGGCAGGCAAAATCTCCGCCTTCCCTGAACCAGTCGAAGGTCAAATTCTTCTAGTAGAAAAGGAAGTTGCCGAAGCCGCCAAGCGTAACGGCCGCAGCACGGATGACTTAATCTTCCCTAGACACTATCTCTGCACTAAAAACGGAATCTTCCTGTGTCTTGAACTCGGCAAACTATAAAATCGCTGGCATTAAATCCCCCGAAGCTTTTTCGGGGGATTTTTCTCTGTTTTATTATTTTTTACAACATATTATGCAGTCTTTAGACGAACCAAAACTGCCCTTCGCTCAATTATCTCTACACAGTCGCCGTACTATCCAGCCACTATCGTCAAAAAACTCCCTTTCGGGAGTATTTTGTTTAACAATCTAGCGTGCAATCAAGAACATCGCGGTTTCTAAATAGCTTTGTTGCATCTGGTAGAACCAGAACTGTAATAGATCAAGCTTATATCTACTACTACAACCGACCTAGCTACACGCATCATTACTGATTCGTGCGCATCTTATCCTTCTCTAGAAAGGAGGTAATCCATCCGCACCTTCCGGTACG
>CAMKFS010000022.1 GCA_946411935.1 uncultured Candidatus Saccharibacteria bacterium
TCTCCTTTATATTATTAATAATTTTGGGCACTAATATTAACCAGCCCAAAGCTATGTATGTGTTATATTTTATACGATTTTCAAGCTAAATGCAAGGGAAATTATTGCATTCTACGGCCGTTCAAAATGCCTGTCCTTATTGACTTTTTAGTCTGTTTATGCTATAATTATTATATTGTCCATTTCATATATTTTGTTAGGAGGTGATTTAAATGGAAGGACAAGAATTTTTACTCTGTGAAGGAATGAGAAGCATCTGCGAGAAAGAAGCTCGGCTCAATCTCGATGATTTCACATCGATTGACAATATTAAGCCTTTCGCTAATCTTGCAGAGTATACGGACATTTTTGTCGTTACGTGTGATATGCTGAAGTCTAGAAAAATGTTTTTTTGTTCACTGTTTTCCGGCACGCGCCATAAGACATTGATATTTTCTAATGGCAAACACTTATTACCAGATTATCTTCAAGAACAATGCTCTCCGGATATATTGTTTGACGATTTATTCTGTGTTGCTGTAGAAACAATTAACACCGATGTCGGCACTACTTCGCACGAAATTGATTTATTCATCTTTCGCGGTCAGGCCGCTAAGCTGCAGCTTCTTACTGATGGAGAAGTTAAGGGTCTCGGATATTATTCATCCATACATATCCACGATTCTATATATATCCCTATCTTTAACCACGCTGCAATTACTATTGGAAATCTTGACGAATTTAAATGTGAAGTCAAAATGGACAGAAACGCTTTTACTATGGCGGAGAGTATCAATTGGAAAGACGATCGAGGTTTAAGATATCTGCATCAGTGCCTAAACTATAATGCTACTTCTCAGTGATGGAGTAAAAATAGCAGCTTACATTTAAAGCCACCAGATAA
This sequence comes from uncultured Candidatus Saccharibacteria bacterium, assembly GCA_946411935.1. Classification (GTDB taxonomy): domain Bacteria; phylum Patescibacteriota; class Saccharimonadia; order Saccharimonadales; family Saccharimonadaceae; genus UBA2834. Next base: position 884 of record CAMKFS010000022.1, read on the forward strand.
CTGGCGGCTTTTACATTGTTTGATTTTTTTCTGTTTTATGGTATTTTATATTCATGTTTTGCCATCTTAAAGGAGGTGATATTATGGCTAAACAAGAATATTTTATAGATGAACACAGTAAGAATTGGTGTGAGACTCTTAGTCAAATCCAAGAAGCGAATATGCATCACATCCAAACTTTGCCGCCCGTCTTCAAGATCGACGACTCTACGGTTGTATGCGTAGATTCAGATTCCTTTAATATGAAGATGGATTTCTACGAGAGAGTTTTTAGCTACGAAGTAACATTCGAAGACCCAGGTGTGCCTTTTAAATTAACTATTGAAAACGGTATAAGCTATTTGCCAAAACGCCTATACAATTACGTGTGGAATATGGATTATCTATGCATTGCTCTCACTTGGGAGAATCTCCGAGACGACAATGTAAATATCTTTATCTTCATTTTCTATGACAAAAAAGGCGCCGCAATGTTGAGGTTTGACGGAGAAGAATGGATACCAGTAGGGCCTGCTAGTGTCATGCATATCACTGGAGACTATAACGAACCGGATGACTTAAGCTATACGATATCTTACAATAACTATGATCTTCCCGGATCTTTCGGCTGCGGCTTGCAGGACGGAAGCAGTTTTGGTCTCGAATTATTTGACGACTTCGGAATAAACTGGTTAGTTAACGCCTTAGCTTACAGGAATGAACATTTAGACAATTAGTTTTCATCTAGTAACAACCGTCGGCCTCGTTCTGGGCCGGCGGTTTTTCGCGGCAAAAACATATGCGCTATAATAATTATATGAATGAGAAGTTGCGATACTCTTTTGAAAATGCTGAGCCAGCAAATATAGACGAACTGCATAAAGGAATTGGCCAAAAAGTATCGAACGTCTTCGATAACCTAATCAGCGCACACGAATTCCAGACGAGTTCCGCCGAAAACTTTAATGAAGTAGCTCTACGTGACTATGAAAAAAATCATTTTGATGAAAATATGGCTTTTCTGAGGAGCAATAATGTCGATGAAGCTACGATAAAAACCTATACCGATATCGTCAATGATCATCCAGGATTAAAAAATGTCGCACTATTGAATATTGATGCGCTTAGTGCCGGGAGCTCACCTGCATATTACGATCGCGCCAAAAACACGACAAATGCGACTGTGAGATTTAATTTTCGGAACCCAGATATTTATCGTTCCGAAAAATACACGGCTAGCGGCGACCTTCAGGGCATGTATCTCGTGATTTGTGAAATGGCCTTGCGTTTTGGCGCTTTGCCAAAGGATATCGCAAACAACACCGAGCTTATTGCTGCTTTTGCTCTTGCTCATGAGTTCGGTCACTCTTATGATTTTCAAGAAAATTCCCTAAAACCAACAATCAAAAAATACAAAAATTTTGGAAGCCCCCTAAACAAACCGGCAATCATCAAAGAGGCCGTAACGAAGAGCGACCGAGAACGCACCGAGGATTTATCTGATATGCTAAATGGCGGCCTAGAAATCGACGCGAGTACTAATGCAAGTAAAGTGAGCTCGAAGGATGAGATATTGGCCTCGAGATTTCATGATTTAGGCATCGATCCCGACGGCGATGATCGTCTAGCTGTTCAGGCACGCTCTTATCGCAAGAGCCGTAGCGAAATAGTAGCTGATGCCTTCGCAATGGATTTTATTGCTAAACATCGCGATCGCTTCTTTTATAATCCAAAGAAAGAGCCTGCCAACGGACGTGTTCCTCTCAATCCTTACGAAAACACCGTCGCTCTCGATAACGAAATGCTTGGTTATATGGGGTTCGAGGCCGGAAAGAAAGTAGACTTCACGTTAATTAAGTCTGAAGATAAAATATTCAGAGGAGATACTTTCCTAGATGAGCCGGTTCGCATAGGTCACGAACTCAAGATTAACCGTACTGGCGATCCGCACGAAACAAAGAATAATATCGCTTCACTAGGCATAATCGAAAGCATTAGGTTGCGACAAACAAATAATAGCGGCATAGTCAGTAGCGTCTACCATATTAAGCTTAAAGATAGAAACTATTTCGTAAGTATTAGACGCGATGGCCGCTCTATTAACGAATTCGCGAAGCGTGAAGCACCGAATATCTCGACTAATTCTGCGGAATTCGAAGATGAATTCAAAATCAAGAATGGCAACAAGGTTACACTTCTCCGACGTCGCGGTAATAATAAAAGCGCTCCAAATACAATTTCTGGTTGCATTTTTAAAAACGCCTCTGGAAATTTCATAAAGGAAGGCGACGAAATTCATCTATCTCCTGACGCAAACGCGGACCTTGAAGGTGGTAGAACACCGCGAGTAAAGAGCTTCTTCCGCAACTGGAAGACTTACTTCGTCAAGACGGAGGATGGAACCGTTTACGAGGTTCTCCCTCATATTGGCTCTTAGTTTATTATTCGTGTATACATATCCTCTAACAAAGCAAAAATAGCAGCTTACATTAGAGCCACCAAATAACTGGTGGCTTTTTCTTACCCCTTATACCACTTGACAAAGCATTAGTTTTTTGATATAATATAAACATAGCGAGTATAGTCTCGCAAACTAAAGATAGGAGGGTTAAACTATGGTTCTTTACAAAATACAGAACGGCATTATTGGACATGCTATCGGCGATGCTCTTGGCGTTCCTGTGGAATTCAAAAGTCGCAAGAGTCTCAATATCAATCCAGTTACTAATATGATCGGTTTCGGTACATATCCTGTTCCTGCGGGCACTTGGTCAGACGATACTTCGCTTGAAATTGCCCTCATGGAATCTATATGCGAAAATAAGACGATAGATTACGTAGATATTATGGAGAAATTTTCTTCATGGTACTACGAGGATTTCTATACTGCGACCGGTAAACGTTTCGACGTGGGCGGCACTTGCGCTAACGCAATAGGTAATTTCAGAATAGGCACCGCTCCACTCGTTTGTGGTCTTACGGATATCCGCAGTAATGGCAATGGCTCTTTGATGCGAATCTTGCCAATAGCCTACATCTGCTACGAACATCGCCTTTCATATGCGGATACATACCGCATCGTGAAAGACGTTTCTTCGTTAACTCATAGGCACGAAATTAGCATTCTTGGGTGTTACATCTACGTCCAGTTTGTAAAATTCCTGCTTATGGGAATGGATTCCCGCAAGGCCTACGAGAACATCAAGACGATCGACTATTCGATGTTCTCACGCGATTCGCTCGAAGAGTACAGCAGAATTCTGGATGATAATATCGATCTCTTTAATATTAATCAAATATCGTCTACTAGCTATGTTGTTAGTACTCTCGAAGCTGCGCTTTGGTGCGTCCTGAATAATAGCAATTACAGAAATACCGTACTCACGGCCGTTAATCTTGGCTCTGACACCGATACGATTGGCGCCGTTGCTGGCTCAATCGCCGGAATAGAGTATGGGATTTCTGGAATTCCGAAGGAATGGAGAGATGAGCTTAAGGCGAAGCAGTATCTTCTTCGTATCTGTGGCGATTTTGCAGATGCATTGCCAATAATCCGTTTATAACAACAAAAAACTCCCTGCAATCTTTAAGGGAGTTTTTTACTGCTCTATTCTTCGCCGTTTTTCTTGGCTGCTTCGAGAAAAGCATTAATCATCTCTTCTTCGCTTTCGAAATCTCTGCCTTCGATTAGCTTATCTTTCACCTTTTCTCGGTAAGTATTCAGATCCATTGGCGCGAAGTAATATTCGGCAGGCTCTCCATTAGCCATCTTTTTGTCTGCGCTACGGAAAGCGAAATAATCGTCCTTCTTAACCATTTCAAGTGCCGACATCGAACGCTCATGCGACGTATCATACCATGTGACTACTGGAGCCGCGTCGCCCATTTGCTTGATTTCGACATCTATGCCAACTAGAACCGTGTCGTCATCTGACGATTCAATATAATAGACTGGCTGAGGAAGCTTCTCGTAATGCGTCTCCTGCTCAGCCTTTCGGCCAAATAATTCTGCTGGATTAGCCATCTACTTCTCCTTTCCTTGACTCATTGTATGCCTGCACGATGTAACCCTCAAAATCTACGCCTAAGATGTCGCTTATATCTCGAATAATCTCACCAATATCGTTGTTCGGTAAGCCTAACGTCGCGATACTCTCAATCTCTATGTCAGTCAAATCCTTCATAATCTCGTTTTTCATGTCATTGACGAGCTTTTGCTTGTCGCCGTACTTTGCCGTCGCGGCCAGCAAACCCATCATGATGCTCTGATCCGGATCACCAGAGCATAGCTTGATTATTTCTTTGACCGAAGAGCTCCTCTTGCCATCCAGAATATCTAGCTTGATCTTATCTTTGTCTTCATCAAGCTCGATGTTCTCGAATTTATAATGCTGCTGCCTCTCAACATTCTCGTCGAAACTTACTGGTATGCCGGGCAAGATCACTTCCTGCTTCGGTTCCCATACCAATTTATTTGGCTGTTTTATCTCTGGCGGAATCGGATTCCCGAATGATGGTAGCTCTACGGTCGGGCTCTCCGAATCTCCAAATAGATTTACTAAATCGGGATTATCCGGTAATTCTACAGTATGATCTCCATCGTCTTCAGAGAGATTCCCGAATTCAGAATTATTCTCTGATGATTGCCAGAATGGGAAAATATTCATCATTGACGGGTCCTTCTCGCGCGCCACGACTATTTCTTCGATTGGTCGCCCGTTTATTTCGGTGACGCCCTCTTTTCTTAATTCATCAAGCGTCATTTCGCGAAGCTGCGGGTCTACCTCAATACATTCAATATATTCAGGACCGATGCCAGTGCGAAACATCTGCTCATTATCGCTAGCACTTGTTTTCTCTGATACGGCAGATAATATCTCGTCCGGGGATGTTCTGTTCGCAAATACATTCGGTCTCGTTGAGCCAAACCTATCACTACTGTATGAATACCAGTCCATACGGTCCAATAATTCTGGTTTAAATACTACTGTTGTGCCCAGCATTTTGCCGCGGCTCTCTTTATCATAAAGGCGCGTAAACACATTATCTGCACCACCAGTTTCAAAATCTACGCCAGTAGACATACCGCTGCGAAGAATACCGCAAGAATATCGCTCCGATGAGCTCATTACGCCACCAGTTAATACCCTAATAATCGACGACGTCGTACCAGTATGGAGATGATGAACTGGTCGAATATCCTCGCCGTACTTCTCTAAATATTCCTTATGTTTGCCTTCTTCGACGTAGGTTGTGTAACCAGGATAGACCTCTTTGCGTGTCGTCTTTGCGGCACGTTCAGATTCATCGGTCGTGAGTACGCCGTCAATCTTGTGATTCCATTGATAGAGCGACTGTTTAAACTCTGATTCATACTGCTCGGGGACTTCTTCGAGCGCATTCGGAATAGCCAGTTCTTCTTCGAGAATTTTAGCAACATTTTTCTCAATTTCTTTAGGATCCATATCTGCAGGCGCCTCAATCTTGACTCTGCCCTTAGGCGCCATTTTTTGCGTCGTAGGGTCGACGATTGTAACCTTGATACCGTTTCGCTCAAATGAATAAGCTGGCGCCACAATGATCTTATTCTTGCCATCTACGCCCGTATAGCTAAGAGCATCCTCCTCGACGGTTGTACCGCCAGGAGTTTTCATATTATCAAAATTCAATTCTACGCCGCGCAGTTTAAAGTTTAGCTCAATCTGGCCAGCGTCTCGTTTATCAATAATATCAATTCGCTGGCTCTCAATATGATTACGGTCGCAAATAATCTCTGTGCGCGGGCGCTTTGTAATCTCGCTCGATCGTTCAAGCTCTACAAGATTAGTAATCGCCTCGCTCAAGCTTAAACGAGGAGGTTTTTCGCTCTCTCCCATCACTTCTGCCTCTTCGGCTCGCTGGATTACCTCGGCAGCCAGTTCAGCAACGCTTTCGCCGGTCGGCAAAGTCGCATCCTGCTCGTTCAGGTCTTGGATTGCTTCAACAAGGTCTGGCGCCGTCGCATCGTCTTTATCTAGGCTCACAATAGGATTCTCTGCATTCAACACTTCGCCGCTCGCCTCCTCCAAAGCGCCCTGTACGACGACAGTCTCTACCGCCTCTTTGATATCCGCAGATTCCTGCTCGGTCCTAATGCCGTCCTTGTCGGCCTCTGTAATAGTCTCTTTTGCTACATGGACCAATGCTTCATTGGCCATCTGCTCTAGCTTATCGCCTTTGACATGGAATTTTTCTAAGATACGGTCTTTAATCGCCTTAATCTTGTTCAGAATTTTCGTGACAATATTATCAGGTTTTTCGTGCATTTCGGCAGGATTAATTTTGACCGCATATTCGTAACTCATGTTCTCATTCTACCATGATGTCAGGCTTTCCGCTTGCGTCTATCGAACAAAATACTCCCCAACATTCTGGGGAGTATTTCGGTGTGAGTTTATTCGCGTTATTATGTGAGATTATTTAGAATTGCGCTTCTCAATAATCTCTTGAGCGATGTTTGGTGGAACTTCCTCATAACCGTGTAGCTCCATCGTAGAAGCAGCACGACCCTGAGACATACCACGAAGGTCAGAAGTGTAACCAAACATGTTTGCGAGCGGTACGAAGCCGGTGATGACCTTGACACCATTGTCGCGATCTTCCATTGCGTCGATACGGCCGCGGCGAGAGTTCAAATCGCCAATTACGTCGCCCATGAAATCTTCTGGGGTAGTAATTTCAATCTTCATGACTGGCTCGAGAAGGACTGGGTTAGCCTTCTTGACACCTTCGCGAGTTGCGAGAACACCAGCGAGGTGGAATGCGAGCTCGGAGGAGTCGACATCGTGGTAGCTACCATCGTAGAGAGTTGCCTTGACGTCGAGTACTGGATAACCAGCAATAACACCACCTTCGAGGGTTTCCTTGATACCTTCCATAACTGGCTTGCGATATTCGAGAGGAACGACACCACCCTTAATCTGATCGATAAATTCGAAGCCCTTACCCGGTTCATTTGGCTCAAACTTAACCCAAACATCACCATACTGACCACGACCACCAGACTGCTTGATGTGCTTACCCTGAGCTTCAGCAGTACCGCGGATAGTTTCGCGGTAAGCAACCTGTGGCTCACCAGTGTTACATTCAACATTAAATTCGCGCTTCAAGCGGTCGATAATAATATCAAGGTGAAGCTCGCCCATACCGGAAATAATGGTCTGGCCGGATTCTTCATCGGAGCGAACGCGGAAGGTTGGATCCTCTTCTGCGAGCTTACCGAGACCGATGCCCATCTTTTCCTGGTCAGCCTTAGACTTTGGCTCGACGGCGATAGATACTGGAGGATCTGGGAAGTCGATAGACTCGAGGTGAATTGGATGTGCTGGGTCACAAAGCGTGGTACCAGTAGTGGTATCCTTGAGACCTACAACAGCGGCAATATCGCCAGCGCCGACAGATTCGATATCTTCGCGCTTGTCTGCGAACATACGAACGAGACGGCCAACACGCTCTTTCTCGCCGGTAGTAGCATTCAAGATGTAGCTACCAGAGCTGAGCTTACCGGAGTAAACGCGGATGAAGATGAGCTTACCGACAAATGGATCGGTTGCAATCTTAAATGCGAGAGCAGTAAGAGGCTCTTTTTCATCGCTGTGGCGAACGATATCTTCGCCAGTCTTAGGATTCTTACCAAGAATAGCTGGAATATCCGTTGGGGATGGCAAGAAATCAGTAACAAGATCAAGCACTTTTTCGACGATAACGCCACGGCCATCACCACCAGTGACGAGGAAGAACTGACCATCAATTACGCGTTTGCGGAGAGCGGTCTTGAGCTCTTCTTCGGTGATAGCTTCTTCGCCCTCAGCAAAGAACTTTTCCATGAGAGCTTCATCAGCCTGTACGGCCTCTTCAACGAGCATAGAACGATAGTTCTTAGCCTTCTCGACCATATCAGCTGGGATTTCGCCTTCAACGAGCTCGTGATCAGCGTAATCTTTGTAGGTGTAAGCCTTCATTGAAAGAAGGTCAACAACGCCGCAGATGTCCTTTTCGAAACCGATTGGGAGATGAATTGCGTAAGCATTCTTGCTGAGGCGTTTATGAATAGATTCAAGAGATTTGTAGAAATCGCCACCGATCTGGTTAATCTTGTTAACAAAACAGATGCGTGGGACACCATACTTATCAGCCTGGCGCCAAACCGTCTCGGACTGAGCCTCGACACCCATCTTACCATCGAAGACTACGACTGCGCCATCGAGAACACGTAGAGAGCGCTCAACCTCTGCGGTAAAGTCGATGTGTCCCGGGGTATCGATGATATTAATCTTGTGGCCCTTCCAGTAAGCAGTAACAGCAGCAGAGGTAATCGTAATACCGCGCTCCTTTTCCTGTTCCATCCAGTCGGTCGTTGCACCACCGGTGTCGCCCTTGACGAGATCAATTTTATGTTTGAGACCGGTACGGTAAAGAATCGCCTCAGATGTGGTAGTCTTACCAGCATCGATGTGCGCGATAATACCGATATTGCGGTACTTGGACAAGTCTGTGACTTTTTCGTTTGCCATATATTTCCTTATTAGTTAATAATTTCGGCCATTAGTAATAATAGCCCTATTAGTGCTTTTGGGGTAATTTTATCATAAAAAATGCCCCAATTCAATGATTGAGGCATATCGATTTAGGCCGCGACTGAAGACTTGGCAATTTTGATTAACCTTTTGACGATTCTGAATAGGATATAGATTCCTAAAGCCACAGAGGCTACGAATGTAGCCACCGCAATTCCGGCAACCCATGCGTCGAAATTCGGATCATATCGATCTTCTTCTGACTCATCATCAAATTCATCAATGTCGTCGATATCGAAATCTTCATCTTCGCTATAATCGTCCGCGTAGACGATTCTGCCTTTTACGAGCTTTATGCGTTTCAACATAATAACACCCCCTTTATAGTCTGATGCACCAATAAAGCTATGAGGCGATTATATTATTATTTCGACAGGAGGACAAGCTCGCCCTTGTCGTCTTTCAGATAGGAAGTGGATTTGCCCGAAAAATCGAGGTGAACGAAATACTGTTTTTTATCAAGTATCCGGTAAAATTCAAAGACGCCGGATTTCTTAATTTTGACTACTTTTAGACTACCGTCGCGAATCACGCGGTCATTTCGCCAAAGCGCAATTATTTTCGAATAGAAGTTTAATACCGAATCGTCGCGTTTATCCTGCAAAATATACTCACCCCAGTCAATCGGGACGCGGGCATTATCACGCGAAATACGTCGAACAACCGCCATTGCCTGCTGCTTCGTTTTGCCCTCCCGGCGAAGACGAACATAGACCTGACGCGACTGGACGCCACGGTAATCCTCAATATTAGTGCTCAAATCGGCATTCAGCGTACCAAGCTCTTGCCCCTGATAGATACACGGATTATAGCTAGGTAAAAGGAATTGCAGCATCGCAAGCACGCGCGGATTGACGTCAAAGCGGCTCGGCGCGCGCGGCGCATCGTGCGACTCAATTGCCATCGAAAAGGCCGGCTCCGGCGCCCACTTCGCGAGCTTCTTAAACCAGCGGCGATAATTTACCGGATAGATACGGTCCTTCGTTGAGAAGAACGAGTCAGCAACATCGAGCGTACCAACATTAAAGCTCGCATCGAAGGCCTTCTCGGTCAGCTCGTGAAATTTGCGTTTGCTGAAGAATTCGCCGCCAACTGGCTCAGCGAGCATAAACATACCCTTATTCGCGAGAAGCTTTTCGAGAACCGAAATCGTCTTATTATTCTGATAATAGCTGAAGAAACCCGGCAGGCCCGGAATGAGCCCCTTCTTTAGATTGCTCTCGGCGAGAATATTTGCCGAATCAACGCGAAAGCCGGCGACGCCCTGCTTCTTCCAGAAGGCAATAATATCCTTGAATTCCTTAATTACGCGCGGATTATTAAAATTTAAATCCGGCTGAGATCGATCATAGAGATGAAGATAATATTTACCGCGCAGCGCGGAATAGTCGAAAGCCGGCCCACCAAAGAAAGACTTCCAGTTGAGCGGCTTATCGAGCCAGACATAGTAATCCTTATACCAGGGGTCGTGAAGTTCGGATTTGCGAAACCATGAATGTTCGATTGAGGTGTGATTAATGACAAGATCGAGCAAGATGCCGATATTGTATTTCTTTGCGACCGTAATCAGGTGATGAAAATCGCGCATATTGCCAAAGCGCTGCTCAATCTTGCAATAATCACTTACGTCGTAGCCGCCATCTATCCAAGGGCTCTTAAAAAATGGACTAATCCAAATATAGTCCGGCTGGAGTTTTGCGGCGATTAGCGGGATTTTATCAGCGATATCGCGCAGGTCTCCGACCGCACTCGGATATATCTGATAGATTAGCTTATGCTTTGCCATATTTTCATTATAGCAAGAAAAATCCTAGGCCGAAGCCTAGGATATACTATTGTTTATTGTTGTCGCTTTGCTTACTTAGGGTTGTTTGAAATACCAATACAAAGGTCAACGCCATCATGATAATGTCGAGCCACATCACAAAGAATGTGAGACCACATACCACGTTAAACGTGCCGATCGGCATCGTCGTGATATTTCTCAGCAAAAATAGCTGAATGATCTTTACGAGAAACATAACGGCTATTTCCCATTTTACGAACTTAAGGATTAATGTCTCCATAAATTCTTTAGCCTCTTTGCTCATGTCTTCTACTGGGATTTTTCCTACTCTCATTCCGATGCAATACACGATCGCGCAGGCGATAGCAATTGCTCCAACAATAGGTAATCCAGTGTACAGTAATGTGTTCATCATAAACATCACCTCTCTTCCTCAGATGAACTATAAAAGGACAACAATACCCTATATTATAGCACAAATAGTCCTATTTGTCAATCCTTATATTTTGACTCTATCCAGTGTTCATGTTATAATTTGCGTATTGTTCCTTTAGAGTAGGTTTTGTTCAAGGAGGGGTAAAATGAAAATAGTTGATTATTCTGAATTCATTGAAAACATGGCGCCTGAGGAGAGATATGATTTCTTCCGTTTCGTAGATAAAATGGAAACGGCCAAATTAAACTACACTTTATGGTTCATGCAGATTGGCATGGGGTTAACCATCGTTTCGCTTCTCTCCACGTTCATTTTTGGCATAAAATGGGCATTTATAATCGCTTTGGCAGTTATAGTAATTTACTCAATTGTCTTCGTGTTTTATATGAACCGAAAGTTGAGCGAATACGCGCAAGAGCTTCTCGAGAGTCGAAACAATACAGACCTACAAGATAGCCAGTCCAAATAGGGCTGGCTTTTTATCGTGCCGGTTCCCGATTTTGTGCTATGATAAATTTATTCTGATCTACAAGGGGGTGTAGCTATGAAGTTCTTCGTTACTATAGTTGCTTTATTATTCCTTATCTTTTCATTTGGCGACTGTGTCCGTATCCCGGAGCCAAACTGGCGCGGAAGCGCTATCATGGCATTATTTGAGATTGACGACGAGCAGGCTCCGCGCAATCGCAACGAGCGCCGCCATGGAAGGAATAAACGACAATAAAAGCCTAAGCCCCGTTTTAGTTGACGGGGCTTTTAGTCTGCCGCCGAATAATTGAAATCCGCATATATTATAATCATGAAAAAACCGAGCTCGTTTTAAGCTCGGTTTTGGCGCTATCTTCGCCTATCCATTCGTCTGATTTCCATCCAATCCATAAATATCGTAGCAATCATTTCTATTATGATAGAAACCATAATTATCTCTATTCCAAGCCAGTCTGAATGCAAGAATACTCGCGATATCTGAACAGCCATTGCTAGAAGAAAGATAATTACATTAACAATACAAGCGCAATACATTCTTTTTTCTTTGCCTGGTTGTATCGTAAACACAATAGTCACAACGCTAGATATTATCCAAATGCAAATCAAAATAAAGCCAATTACGGTCATATTATTATCTCGCCGGTCCGAGTCCCCCTTTCTCATGAGATTCCGGAAGCAGACCTAAAAGGTCGATCAATAAGATATACCTATATTATACCAGAAACTCTGCTATTAGTCAATATCAGCCATCAAAAAGACTCGGACAAATAGCCCGAGTCTTGAGTATGGCATTAGGTATTGTCTATATAAAATACGTTAATATATCCTTCAGTTACGCCATTTTTTCTTACCGCTCGGTTAGTCGCCAGTACTATTCCTTCTGCGAAGAGTTCGTTAAGCACCTTCAGTACTAGCCCCCGATCGGTTATACCTTTTTTCGCTGCTCTTATATATAAGTCAGTGGTACAAAATGGCTTTGTTTGACCTAAAATGAACTTGCGAATTACTGTGACATCATTCATATTTTCCGCCATACTTCAGTCCCCTCCTTTACTAAAGTGCTTCATAATATTGCGACGTCTTTAGTTTATCATATCTAGACTATTCATCATAGAAACGCTCCACCAAAAAGCCCCCGAGGCGTTTGCCAGAGGGGCTTATTAGTTCGGTTGCGATTAGCCGCGTGCAAAGTGTGCAAAGGCACGGTTTGCTTCAGCCATGCGGTGACAATCTTCCTTCTTCTTGAAGGCTGCACCAGCTTCGTTGTAGGCATCAACGATTTCTGCCTCGAGGCGCTTGGTATAAGGCATACCGGAACGCTCACGTGCAGCACCAACGAGCCACATCATTGCGAAATGGAGCTGGCGATGACCGGCGAT
>CAMKFS010000023.1 GCA_946411935.1 uncultured Candidatus Saccharibacteria bacterium
GGAACTTATTACTGAAATCCATCTGCTCGAATACGAAAGCAATAGTGCCGGTGATAGCAAGCAAAAAGGCCATCAAAATTGATGGCAAAATAAAACGCTTTCTGGTAATGATTTTGACCTTTTTCATATCCCAAAATGTTTATGTTTAAATATATTATAACAAAAAAGCCGCAGGCTGTGCGGCTTTTTGAGGGGGACGGTCTATTTAATAGATTTGATGCTTAAATGATCATCTTTAATAGCGTACTCAATGGTAGTTTGCTTTTCGGCGCCGGTGATACTTTCGGCATTTTCTGAAGTAATGAGTGCTTTGATGCTCGAAATCTTGCCTTTGCCATTCAGATAGTCATTGACTCCGGCATTGCCGCCTTCGGCATGAGGCAATACGTCATAAGGACTTTTTGCGGTGTACTTATTATAGATGACGGTATATATAGTGCTGTCTGAATTGACGGCTATGTCGCCTTGTTGAATATATTTGCTAATAGCGATATCTGCGATAGCGCGTTTGTTGGTTTCGTGTTTGATGCTGTAAGTCTTGCCGACTGGCTCGTGGCTAATATGCTTGTCAAGGAGAAGTGGGGATACGCCTACGCCATTAATCGTATCCTCTTCGACATTGATATCAAAAGTCGATGATAGGAAATCTTTGATTTCTTTTGTGGTAAGCTCGTTCTTGTTTTCGAAGTCTGAATAATATTCAAGAGAATAAGCAATATAGCGATCGAGCGGGAAGCCATTATAAATAGGATTCGATGAACTATTATTATCGACATTGCTTGTGTCGAAGTCAATTTCTTCCATATGCGCTATTACTTTATCGCTGTACGCATTAATGGCATTTTTTTCTAGGACGTTAACGTCGCGTCCTTTTGGAATTAAAGTCATTATTAATACCGTAATGGCAGCAGCGACGACTGCGACCAAAAGATACTTTAATATAGATTTCACACTTGCCTCTCGTTCCATAAGGTTATTATATCATAGTCGATTTTTCAGTTTCACTTCATATTATAGAGGTAAATTGTTATTATAAATAAAAGGAATCATCTGATGAGAATATTATATGTAGAAGACGAGAAGTATCTGGCAGATGCAGTTAAATATAATCTTGAAAAGCAAGGCATCGATGTGGACTATGCGGCAGATGGCGAAGAGGGACTAAATAAAGCAGTCTCGGATATATATGATTGCATCGTGCTCGATATAATGCTTCCGAAACTGAGTGGAATTGAAATTCTTGAGCGGATTCGCAAGAGAGGTATTGGCGTTCCGATAATTATGCTTTCTGCTTTATCTGAAGTCGAAGATAAAGTGAAGGGCCTAGACAGCGGAGCGGATGATTATCTCGCAAAACCCTTCAAGACTGTCGAGTTGGCTGCTAGAATTAGAGCACTAACGCGTCGTCCGGTAGTAGTAAAGGGTGATAAATATTGTTTTGGGGATTTGGTTTATGATAATCGCCAAAAAAGTCTAAATGGCGAATTACTGACGGCGAAAGAGGCGGACATCATCTTCGAGTTGATAAAGGCGGACGGCAAATTGGTGCAGAAGGAATTTTTACTCAATAAAATTTGGGGCGGTGAAGTATATGGAGAGGATAATTATATAGAGGTATATGTTTCGCGCTTGCGGAAAATGATGAAAAAAATAGGGGTAGAGGCGCAAATTAAGACGTCGCGCGGACTTGGTTATAGATTGGTTAAATAAGATATTTTCGATAAAATATAGATAAGATGTTTAGAAAATTACGCAATCGGTTTATTCTGACGAGCATGCTCATGTCGACCGCAATTTTAGTGATTGCTTTTGCGGCGATTTTTGCTTTTGTTTCGGTCGGTTCGTCGCACCGTGAAAAACCGCGTTTACCAAGGGAATTTGATGATTCGGAGGAGATGCGCGAAATCTTGGAAAATGAGATTGAATTAGAGAGGGAGAGGCAGCTTAGCAGCCTAGCGATTACTTTAATTTGTGTTGGTATTTCGGTCGAGGCTTTAGTGTTTATTGTGAGTTATTACTTTGCGGAGAAGTCGATTGCACCAGTGAAGGATGCGTACGAAAAACAAAAGATTTTTATTGCTAATGCGTCGCATGAGCTAAAAACACCGATTGCGGCGGTACAGGCGAACTTTGAGGCGCTTGGTCCGACTGAGCAACCATGGACGGATAATATAAACGCAGAATTGGCGCGAGCAAGTAGACTTGTGAACGATTTATTATTTTTAGCGAGGACGGACGGTAGGACCGAGTCGGCGACGAAAAAGGAAGTCGATATCGTCAGGCTTATCCGTAAGCGAACGAAGCTAATTGAGGCGCGAATTGGCGAGAAGAAGCTTGAAGTTTGTGCTCCAAAAGAGAAAGTGCTATATATCGCAGAGGCTGATTTTATGCAAATTTTGGATATTTTGTTAGACAACGCAGTTAAATACTCAAAGAAATTTATTAAAATTACAGCTTTGGAGCAGGGGATAATTGTTGAAAATGATAGTAAGACTATTGCGAAGGAAAAATTGAATAAATTATTTGATCGATTTTATCAAGTTGACAAGACAAAAGAGGGGTCTGGACTTGGCCTTGCGATAGCGAAGACTTTGGCCGAGCAGAATGGCTGGACGATTCATGCGGAATCGGACAATACGACGCGTTTTGTGCTTTCCTTTTGAGCCCTTGACAGTTTTCGCAAGAAACGGTAGAATTGCCTTAAGCATTTTTACGTAAAAATAAACAAAGGTATAAGCATGAAAATAAAACAGAAACGTGCACTAGTAATCGCTGGCTTAGCGGTGTTTGCTTGTTTTATTGGTGGAACGGTCGCGTATTTTAGCGATAGATTGTCGTTCGATAATAACTTTACACTAGGAGAAGATAAGGCAGAATTTTCTGAGACATTTGATTCTCCTCAGAGCTGGTTGCCTTGCCAGGAAACTACGAAGACGGCAATTGCTACGAATAAGTCCGAAACAAATCGCTACGTACGTATGAAGATTAATGAATATTGGCGTACGAAAGATACGACTACTCCGGCTTCTGACCATGAAACAACCGATTTGCCTTTGACTTGGACTGAGGGTGGAGTAACGAAGAGCTATGCGGTTGTGAATATGCAGAATACCGATAAGTGGGAGCTGAAGAGCGACGGTTGGTATTACTATAAGACTGCGCTTGCCGCAAATGCTTCGACTGATTCATTGTTAAAGTCAGTAACTATGAACTGTGATGCAAAATTAACAAATGGTGTTTCCTATTCGGATGATGGCTTGACCGGTGTTACGATACCTTCCGAATACGCAGAAGCGCAGTATCACATGTATATTACTTTTCAGATGAGCGATACGCAATATCAGTAGAAAATTAGTGAAGTATTGTTTGACAGCATAAGCATTTTGATGTTAAGCTAATAGGTAATTAGGCCTTAAAAATTAGAAAGAATAGAAATGGATGACGATCAATTTCAGGGGAATTTGAGCGTTCAGGGTGGGAATCCTGAGCCAATTGAGAGTATAGCTCCGGCGAATAATGTTGGCGCATCTGCTTTTGTACTCGAAAATGCAGATAACACTTCAGTTGAGTCGGATACTACGGAAGAACAAAAGGAGCCAGAACCTCAATCAGAAATGTCTCGTAGGATGGATGAGATTTTGGGCAGTTTTGATGATGGTATTGCGACTGCGGGTGCGATTTCGTCTGGTAAGGGTAAGATCATCCAAGGTACCGCCGTGCGCGCTGATGCGCCGAAGCCAGATTTCGCTAATGGACCTGTAGCTGGCCCAGTTCAGGCTGAAGTTACGGTTGCGACTGAGGGGGTTTATGATACGAGTGCTGCTGTGCCAGATATGGCGCAAACTCAAACGACGGAGACTGCGCCTGTGGTGGCTCCAGTAGAGAATACTGCGGAAGCAGCTCCGACGGCTGGTTTTGCCGCGGTTGCACCGACGGCTCCTGTCGATGCGCCAGCTGCGCCAACGCCGAGCTTTACAGGGGTTCCACGTTCAAATATCGAGCAGGCTGCCGCCGAACAGGCGGCACGCGATGCGGTTGCGGCAGAGAATAATAAGAAAATTGACCCGAAGATTTTGATTGGTATGGTTGTCTGTATTTTGGTGATTATTGCTTCGGGCGTAGTGATTGCTATGAAGTTAATGGCGCCGAAAGGCCCAAGAGTTGAACCTGATACGGTTCACGGTGAGCCTGAGGAGAAGCCAAATATAAAGGAAGACACCGAGCAGCGGATCGGTACTCCGGAGCATGGCTACGTAGATATTCCGAGCGATTGGGAACGCTTAGTTGAAGGTGTTGCTGAGGGGTCTTTCGCTTA
This sequence comes from uncultured Candidatus Saccharibacteria bacterium, assembly GCA_946411935.1. Classification (GTDB taxonomy): domain Bacteria; phylum Patescibacteriota; class Saccharimonadia; order Saccharimonadales; family Saccharimonadaceae; genus UBA2834. Next base: position 4,316 of record CAMKFS010000023.1, read on the forward strand.
TGCTGACGACGAACAGAAGAATAAAGTTATCCTTAGCTCCGTACTAAAGGATGCGACGAATGATGCAAGGAGCTTTGCGACGGCGCAGTTCAGTGCGGCGACGGCAGCTGGTTATTCTTTGCCGCAAATGTCAGAGATGAAAGTGTCCGACGTGACAGCATTCCAGGTGTATTACTATATTAAAGATTTGGAGCAATGGACTTTCAAATTTATTTTCGAAGCAGCAGATAATCGTGTGCATTGCGTAGAGGTCGTTGTAACCGACAATACTTCTCCTCTTGTAAATTCGGTGCCAGAATCGTGGTCATTAAATCAAAATGAGCCAAAGCAGACCGATAACAGTGGAAATGAAGATGAAAAGATACCGCAAACTGACGAAGATGCAGAATCTGGCATAGACGGCGGTGGCGGCGAAGATGTCGTCGATGAAGAATCGGCGGTAGACGAGACGGAATAATTAAAAAGCGGCCTATATAGGCTGCTTTTTGTTGGCATTGTGGGTTGGTATAATGAGATATATGATAGGCAATGAAGAGGGAATCAATAATTCACCTGAGACCAGTAATGAAGGGCGCGTACATCCGCTTGAAGAGATGCCTTCATTTGAAGAGCATATGAAAGAGGATTTTGAGTCGCCGAATGACGATACGGACGAATCATGGATTTATGATTGGGATGAGGGCGATGGCGGTTTTCGGGCTGAAGAAGTTTCTGACGAAGAATTGTTGGCGCGTGATATAGACTCTGGACGACGTAAGCGTGAAAATATTCGCCAAGAGCGCGCCCAGGAGCTATTTGAAAGCGAATTAAAGAGCACTATTACGAATGTAGAGGATTTGGAGTTATTAGCTGATGTAGGCGAAGAGGGATTGTCTTCGGAAACTGTAAAATACGGCGATAAAGATGTCAAAGTAATCCATGTAGCTGGGTATCCGCTTAGATTTTTGAAAAGTAGCATCAACGCTTCGATTGTAGCTGATAATCCTGAAATCTGGACAAAGAATGCTAGTGAATATTCATCGTTTTCGCATAGGAAAGGTGATACGATTATCTTTGATCCAGATAAAGGAGACGTGTCGAATACAATCTGTACGACCTATGTGGATACTGATCGTAACCCGGCCGCAATACAGAGTGGGGCGACTGGGCTAGTGTATATTTTTACGGATATACGTCCGGATTCTGTAACAGAGGCGAAAGCGACGGATGCTTATTCAAGTCCCGATTCTGGCTTTGATAGACCAAAGATTTTGGCTGGCGATTATGTAATTTCTCCCGAAGAGATTGCTGAGCGAGGGAAGACTTTTAATGAGGTGGTTTTAAGGCGATACGACGAGACGGGAAAACCATTGCTTCCGACTGCGATAATGACTTATGATGCGATTGAGCCAAATGAGCGAATTTTGAAAAACGCAGCTTATTTTGATATACCGATTATACATATCGATAAAAAAGCATATTAATGCTATAATTATAACGAAAATAACAGATAGAAAGGCGCTTTTTGAGTCTACAAATTGGAATTGTTGGTTTAGCGAATGTTGGGAAGAGCACGCTTTTTAATGCGCTAACGAATGCTGGCGCATTGGCGGCAAATTATCCATTCGCAACAATTGAGCCCAATACGGGGATTGTTGGTGTGCCTGATGACCGTTTGGATGTGCTCGCAAAGATGTATGAGTCAAAGAAAGTAATTCCGGCGACAGTAGAATTTGTCGATATTGCAGGTTTGATTGCGGGTGCATCGAAGGGTGAGGGTCTTGGCAACAAGTTTCTTGCGAATATTCGTGAATGCAAGGTGATTTGCCACGTTGTGCGCGTCTTTGAAGATGGAAATGTGACGCATGTTGCCGGTGGTCCGAATCCAAAGCGTGATATTGAGACGGTCGAAACGGAGCTTGCATTGGCGGATATTGAGACACTTGAAAAGACTTTGCCGAAAATTCAGAAAGAAGCTCGTGGCGGCAATAAAGATGCTGCAAAAAGAGCCGAACGGGCGGCGGCTGCATTAGAAGCTTTGAAGAGTGGACAGATGCATATAAATGCAATTGAAGGATTGGATTTGCTTTCAAGTAAGCCAGTCTTCTATATGTTTAATATGGACGAAAACGAGTTGGTGGACGAGACGAAACGTAAAGAGCTGGCAGATATGGTTGCGCCGCAGAAATGCGTATTTGTAAATGCGAAGCTCGAATCCGAGATGGCGGACATGGAAAAGGAAGAGAAGCAAGAGTTTCTTGATAGCTATGGCATCAAAGAAGATGGGCTAAGTCAGCTTGTGCATGTCGCATATGATACGCTTGGGCTCCAGAGCTATCTGACGGCCGGTGAAAAAGAAACTCGTGCATGGACGATTCCGCGTGGCGCAACGGCGCCGGAGGCGGCTGGCGTGATTCATACGGACTTTCAGCGCGGTTTTATTGCGGCGACGATTTGCTCTTACGATGATTTAGTGCGACTTGGCTCGGAAAAAGCCGTTCGCGAAGCCGGTTTGATGCGGACAGAGGGGAAGGATTATGTCATGCAAGACGGCGATGTAGTTGAATTTAAATTTAACGTTTAAAAAATATTTATTTTTATAACGCTTATGCTATAATTATGGTATGAGTCTAGGATATGGGGTGGGCGACTTCTTCGCCTTGGATATAGGAACTGATGCACTCAGAATGATAGAACTGTCTGGCAATGCTCAGCGCGGTTGGGTTTTGCAGCGTTTTGCATATGTTCCGGTAAGTCGTCAAATTCTTCAAGATAGTAGCGACGCTGGTAAACGCAAACTCGGTGAGACGATTGTCTCTGCTGCTGAACAGGCTGGAATTAAGACAAAGAATATTGCCCTTGGTTTGCCGTCGAATAAGACTTTCACGACGATTATTGAAGTGACGACCCAAGAGAAGAAATCGATGGAGAAGGTTATTAAATACCATATCGATCAATATATCCCGATGCCTGTAGAAGACGCGAAAGTTGATTATGTAATTCTCGGGCCAAGCCCAAATGATCCTGCAGTTACGGAAGTTTTACTTTCTTGTACTTCGATTAAGTATGCAGAAGAGAGAATGGAAGGCGTAGAGAGCTTTGGCTTTAACTTGATTGCTCAGGAGCCGGAGCCGATTGCAATGTCGCGTTCTTTGACTCCTCCTGGACTAACGGATGCTCGTCTTATTATTGATTTCGGTGAAGATTCGACGGATTTGTCGATGGTTTATGGTGCGCCAAGGCTTGTTCGCATGCTTCCTGGTGGCCTATCCATTTTGGTTCGTACGGTCGCGAACTCACTTAATGTGAAAGAGAGCCAGGCTCGTCAATTTATTCTGAAGTTTGGTTTGGCTCAAGACAAGCTTGATGGCCAGGTATTCAAGGCGCTCGACAATACTCTTGAGAACTTTGCTGGCGAGCTTACGAAGTCTGTACGCTTCTTCCAGACTAAATATCCTAATATTCAGGTTGGCGGAATCGTTTTGTCTGGTTTTGCTGGTGTAATTCCATTCATGGCAGAGTATATCGAGGCAAAGACTGGCATTCAGACGATTCAAGGTAATCCATGGCAGATGGTGCGCGTGACGCCGCAGCAGCAACAAGCTTTATCGCAGGTTGCGGCGGAATTTGCGGTTGCGATTGGCTTAGCGGAAAGGACGAATACGAGGTAGTTTATGTTTGAAATTAGCTTAGTCCCAGATGTAAAAAGTGAATTAATCAAGAAGCTTAAACTCCGTAATTTGATCTTTTTGATCTGCGTAATCGTCGCAGCGGCTTGTATTGGCGTACTCCTTATTCTATTTGGCGTAACTGCTGGTCAAGGGGTTGCTTTGAACGCTCAAGACGTTGAGATGGCTTGTCGCTCAGATGGGGTCTTGAAGGGAAAGGGCAAGTGTGAGAGCAAGTATGGTACAGCGATAATGAAGTTCAATAACGCCGAGGAACTTTTGACTATTCAGGACCAGATGAAGAACATTTCGCTACTTAACACAAACAAGATTAAGTTCTCGCGTACGTTTGGTATCCTTGATGCGATTTTGTCAAATAAGAATGATACGTCTACGAATGAAGATAAGGTGTTTGTAAACTCGGTAGGTGCGGATATTAATAATAGCACTCTATACTTTGATGCATTAGCTGAAGCTTCAAATAATATTGGTTATCGTGCGCTCGAGGGCTTTAAGAAAAATGTTGCTCTTACTTACTATGATTACGGTAATTACATGAGAACCGATTCGGACGGCGAAACAGTTCCAATTCCGAGCTATTGTATAACCGAAATAACTGATCCAAATACTAATATTATGTATGGCGTTTACCACAAGGGTAAGCCAGGATGCGAAGCTCCAATGGTAGAGAAGGTCGAAGAGAAGAAGACTAATGAGTCTGAATCTGAGAATGATGAAACGGATAACGAGACCGAAAAGGAAGAAGCCGCAAAGACGGAAGTGAAAGATATCTATATTCGCCGTACTTATAATAATGAAGCTGATCGTAAAGAGTATATAAATGGCAATAATCGCTACAAGAGAAGCCCTGATGAAGAACAAGTAAAAGGTTACTACTTTGAGAGCAAATGCTTGCAATATGATGGTGACGGTAATTTCGATGAAGCTGCTACTCTAGATGCATGCCCGTTACTATCTGAAGAGCCAGTAATTGGCGATTCGTCCTATGGTCGTGACAGAGAGGAAAAGATGGTACTGTCTTTCTCGGCAACTCTTACGATTTCTCATCCAGTATTCCTATCTTCGAACAAGCATATGATGATTGTAAGCCCAACTCGCCAGAATGTGACGGATAGCTACATTCAGGTTAAGAATATGTTTACTGAAGCGGCGCATGATACTGAAGAAGTGGAGGAGAAAAAATAATGGCAGGTAAATCTCAGGCTGCAAAAGGAAAAGGGAAGGGTGTAGCCTTTGGCAAGTGGGCAAAAATCGATAAAGCCCAGCGCAATATGTTCTTCGCGGTTTGCGGCGCTTCTGTAGTGCTCGGTATTACAATCGTAGGAATCGTCTATTTTTCGAAAGTGATTAGCTTTAATGCTAAATTAATTGGCGAAAAAACAGCGATTATCGAAGATTACAAGAGTATCCAGAATAGCTTGAAAAGCATTTCGAATAAGGTAAACGATTTGACTGAGAATGAAGGCTTGGAGGTTGTTGGCCGTACGCGCGCGAGTGATTGTCTAAGTCGCTCCGCGACAAAGATTACCGAGAGTAGTAGTATTGAAGAAGTGGAAGTTGCTCGTACCTGTACGGCGCTTCGTGTGATTCCGGATGCATTGCCATCGAAATCGAATTCTGAAGCTATGCTTGCAAGCTTGAATCAGTTACTATTGTGGAGCAATGGTTATGCTGGTGTCGAGATTGAAGGTCTTTCGGCCGCGGATGTCGATGCTCCTTCATTCAAGGATGAGAATGGTAGTGCGATTAAGACTAATATGAAGACTCTTGGTGCTGCTTTGTCGCTTGAAGATGATGCAACGAAAGTGAAGGGCGCATTAGATATGATTGAGAACTCGATTCGTAATTATGATATTGCGTCGGCTTCAATTGAGTGGTCCGGCGACAATTACGACAGAGACGGTGTTTATCATCCACAGAGAATTAACTTGGGCGCAACATTTAATGCGTATTATTCGGATTCTGTAAGCATCGAAAAGCAGAAAAAGAAAGTTTGTGCTGACGATACTAGCGAAAAATGTACGGGGAGAAAGAGTAAGAAGAAATGAAAAATAGTGACATAGCGATGGTTATCTTAATTGCCGCAGTTTCTGTTGTTGTTTCTTATTTTCTTGGCAATGCGATTTTAGGTGACCCGAATGATAAAGTCGAGAATCTTGACTACATGGTGAAGATTAGCGGTAGCGTCGACGATCCAGATGGCGAAACATTTAATCCGGTAGCAAAAAATCCTACGGTAGAAGTTTATGTCGGTAATTGTGGCGCGCTTGAAGAATGGAGCGACGTCGAGAAAGTCTGCAAGCTTCGACCGGAATTCGGTGGTGAGACTGAAGAAGAAAAGAAGGGCGAAGATAAAGAAGAAAATAATGCCGATGCCGATGCTAATGCGGATGCCGATACGGATACAGACGCTGAAGCGGATGCGGGTCAAGTAAATACTGATACCGATAATTCATCTAGGTCGACTGGAGTTCGCTAATGCTGCTCTCTAAGGAGCAACAGGATGCCGTAGTAAACCTTCTTATTGAAGATGGTCTTGTTGATGCTGCTTTGACAAAAAAGGCTTATGTCGAGTCGCAGAAGAGTGGCCAGCCGATTTTAGCTGCGCTAAAAGCTAAGAATCTCGTAGCTGATGATGCAGTCCAGCATGCAACGGCGATTGTAATGAAGACGCCGTACATAGATTTGCGCAATATTAAGTTTGACAAAGAGAAGTTATTGAAGATTCCGCAGGAAATTGCGGAAAGGCAGAAAGTAGTGCCGCTCGGTTTAGAGGCGGGGCAACTGATTGTTGCGGTGCTTGATCCGACGAATATTCAGCGTATGGATTATATTTCGACGCTCGTGCGTATGCCGGTGCGTCCGATTATGACCTCCGAGGCTGGTATTCAGAATGCCATGATGCAGTATGTGGCAGATTTAAAGGATGTCGATAAAGTCGCAAAGAAGGAAGAGCAGGATAAACAGGCGAACACTGAAGCACAGACAATTACGCAGGATTCGCCAATTTCAAAGGCTTTAACTTCGATTTTGGATTATGCAGCAAAATCGAAAGCGTCAGATATTCATATTGAGCCGCTCGAAAAATCTTTGATTATTCGTTGTAGGATTGATGGTGTTTTGCGCAAGACGATGGAGCTACCGAAATCAATCGAGCCGGCGTTGATCTCGCGCATTAAGATTATGGCAAAACTCAAAATTGATGAACATCGTATTCCGCAAGATGGTCAGTTTACTGTAATTGTGAATGATAACGAGATCGATTTACGTATTGCGACTTCGCCAGTGGTTTGGGGCGAGCAGGTTGTTATTCGTCTTTTGGATAAGTCCGGTACTTCGATGGAAGTAGAAGATATGGGCATGACGGGGAAGGCATTGGCGGATGTAATGGAAGGGATTTCGCGTCCAAACGGAATGATTCTGACTTCCGGTCCGACTGGTTCTGGTAAATCTACGACTTTGTATGCGCTGATTAAGAAGATTAAGAATGAGACGATTAATATCGTGACACTTGAGGACCCGGTAGAGTATAAGATGGATGGCGTAAATCAGATTCAGATTAATAATGATGCGGGTTTGACCTTTGCGTCAGGCTTGCGTTCGATTTTGCGTCAGGATCCAGACGTAGTGATGGTCGGTGAGATTCGCGATGCTGAAACGGCGAATTTGGCAGTCCAGGCTTCTTTGACCGGTCACTTAGTGTTCTCGACTTTGCACACGAACTCGGCCGCAGGTATCTTGCCGCGTCTTCTCGATATGGGAATTGAGCCATTCTTGCTTGCTTCAACGCTTAATACGGTGATCGGCCAGCGCTTGGCACGACGCGTATCGGAACGTCGTGAGACCTTCCAAACGAATGATCTAGAAACTGGTTCGATTAAACAGATTGTTGGGAATTTGTTGCCGCAGTCTTCGGCAGAGGTTGCGCCGAAATCAGAGGCAATGGGCTATGGTACTTTGCCGCTCGCGACGAGCCCAAGCTTTACGATGGTGAAGGGGATTGAAACTGAGGATGCGCCTGGCGGTTATCAGGGGCGCGTCGGTCTCTATGAGACGATTACGGTCGATGAGGATATTCAAAAGTTAATTGTGGCTCATGCGACGTCTGGCGACATTATGCGTGTCGCAAAGATGAAGGGGACAATTTCAATGCGCCAGGATGGCACACTGAAAGCTTTGACCGGTTTAACGACAATGGAAGAAGTAAACCGCGTCGCTAGTGATTTGGCATAGGGGTTTTGTTTGTTTATTTTTCGGCTGCTTTCATGCATCAGTATTTTGTAGTGAAATGAAGTACGTGGAGTCGGGAGGAGTGTGGGGGGGGCTGTCTCGGGTCTTTTGCGATATGCAACAAAAAAGAGTCGGAAACTGACTCTGACTCTCGTGTGGTGCGGGTTGAGAGAGTCGAACTCTCATGTTGAGTTTGGAAAACTCACATAATAACCGTTATATGAAACCCGCAAAGATCAATACATATGGGGTGGGTAAGAGGGTTCGAACCTCCGACCTTCGGTGCCACAAACCGACGCTCTAACCAGCTGAGCTATACCCACCAAAGGATATGTACTCTAGAATTATATCAGATTATTGCTTAATGCGCAAAGATTAATAGATAGGCAAGATAACCGAGTCCGCCGCCGGCGGCAATTACGCCGATTACAATGAGGGCCCAGAGCCAACCGGATTTGCCAGCCGGTTCTTGAGTGACGATGTGCTTGCGAGTATTTTCGGTAGTGCGAGTCGGTGATTTCTGGCTGTAGACGTTGCGCGTGCTGCGAAGTGCGGAAGCACTAGTTTCTGGGATATTTGCGCCGAGAGGGCGTTTTTCGACGTGAGTATTAGTCATGAATGGGGAACGACCGCCGAGAGAATAATTATTTGCATTTGGTGCTTCGCGGCGCTTGATTGCTGGAGCTGGAGCGGTCTCTGGCGCTGGTTTTGCGACAGGGCGCTGATGCTCGACGCGGCTAGTTGCTGGCTGCGGGGCTGGAGCGGGGTGAGTGGCTGGCTTGAGAGCTGGCTTGCTTACTGGGCGCGCAGGGGCAACAGTTGGCCTTGCAATAGTTTTTGGCTCGGCTTTTACGGCAGGACGATTCATTAGACGAGTGATAGGTGCAGCGATAGGTTTTTTCTTTGCGGCGGCAGGGGCGGGCTGTTCGGCAACTCTTGGTGCCGGCTTTACGACAGTTTTGCGAACAACTTGTTTATGGACGACGCGGCGCGGAGCAAAGTCCATGTAGGCACCACGATTAACTGGGCGTTTACTTGGCTCAGGCTTCTTGGTTGTTGCTTTTCTAGATTCTTCTTGGGCAGCATCGCGTGCACTGGATGCGGCTTTTACTGCTCTATCTAATTCGTCGTAATCAATATTGTCGCTCATCTTTTAC
>CAMKFS010000024.1 GCA_946411935.1 uncultured Candidatus Saccharibacteria bacterium
TGCCGCAATCATCATCTAATAACAGCTCGCTCGTATTGCAGCCGTTACTATAATAAAAATTAAAGGTTTCATATTTTTCTTTCGCATAATTATTAATCATCATCTGCGCCGCTTTTACTTCGTCTTGCTTCGAATAAGAACTATATATTATCGTGTCCGAACTCTTTTCATTGTATTGTCTAGACTCAACCGCCTCTGCGATTGTCGCGTGGCCGTTATCTAGGAAATCATCTATTACTTCCATAGCCTCAATATTCGAGCGTATATTATCAGCCATGCTTATATAGTCATCTTTTTCTGGGGCGTCTTTTAGATTCTCTGCGGTCTTAATGAACTCTTTAATTGCTTCTTCGCATGATTCGTAATCGACATTTTTACCCGGAATCGTCAAACCCGCATATCCATTTTCATTCGTAGCTATCTCGCAACTATCTTCACCATACACGATACGGCAACTCATCTTATGCCATGCGGCCTGCAGTTCTTTCATTTCGCCAGATTCTTTACCCTTCTTTAGTAAGCCAGGGACAAAAGAAATAGCTAAAACAATAGCTAAACCAGCCAGCAGACAGCCGCCGATAATGAATAATTTCTTATTTGGAGATTTTGGCGCAGGCGCATCGCCACCAATCGTAATAAAATCCGAGGAATTGTTGCTCGCTGCCTGATTGAAGAAGTCTGGAGCGCCAGCAAAAGAAGTCGGAGCGGCGCTATTGTCTGCTTTGAAGCGTCGATTGCTAAACATTCCGCGAGCTTGAGGTGGAGCGGACGGCGCAGACATGATAGCCTGCTTCGGCTCGCTTTCGGGCATGGCGGCTGCTGCAGCCGCAATCTGCGGATTTTCAGGAGAATTCGGGGATGAAAAATCTGGCTTTTGAGGCATAGCAGTATTCCCATCCTGATCCATATCAATATTTTAGCATAAGCAGAAAACGCCTTGCAAGAGAAAAGCACATATTTCAACAACAAAAAGCCGGCACTTTTCAGTGTCGGCTTTTTGTAAGTATTTCCCGTCGTCCATTAAAGCTTCTGGGAAAGCTCTATAGATTGGCGGTCAACTTAGTTTAACTTCTTGCGGCTAATGATGTAGTAGCCAGCAGCGGTTGCGACGCTTGCTGCGCCGATAACGCTGGAAATAACAGTGCTTGCACCAGTCTTTGGAAGAACTGGCTCATCTGGCGTATCGTTACATACCTTTGCATTGACAGTAACATCAGCGGCATCAGACTTTTCAGTCTTAGCGTCGTTGTTGTACTTACCCTTTGCAATGTTGCGAAGAGTAGAATCTTTACATTCGTCAGCTGGAGTATTTACAGTTGCATAGAAGTAGATCGTTGCTTCAGTACCCTTAGCATAGTCACCAATGTTGATACCATTAGCGCTAATAATGCCATCATCGAGAGTCTTACCAGCAGTGTTTGCAGAGTTATAAAGAACAGTGCTGCCCTTTACGTAGCTGATACCTGCAGGAAGAACGTCGCGAATAACAACATTCTTGAGGGTAGTGTTGCCGATGTTCTTAAACTGGATGCGATAGCGAACGGTGTCGCCTGCTTTAGCAGTAACATCTTCTGCCCACTCGTTGCCACCCTTGAGCTGAACCATCTTGTTGATAGTAAAGCCTGGATTCTCTTCGGTACAATCCTTACCGTCGACAGAGACAACAGCGGTATCGGACTTTTCAGTCTTTGCATCGTTGTTGTACTTAGCCTTGGCAGTGTTTGTAAGTTCAACCTTCTCGCAGATATCTGCAAGAGAGCCGTTCATCGTAACAAAGAAGTAAAGGTTAACTGTTTTACCTGCGCCGACTGTACCAATATTGATACCGTCAGTAGTAATAACGCCGTCAGCAAGACTCTTGCCGTCGAGGTTGGTGCTACCCTTTACGTAAGTTTCGTTAGATGGGAGAATATCGCGAATTACGACATTCTTAAGATCCATGTTGCCAGTGTTCTTGAATTGAATACGATATTCAACTTTGTCACCAGCCTTTGCAGTGATCTTTTCAGCGAAATCGTTGGTACCGATGCGTACTTTCTTATCGAGAGTAAAGCCTTCAGTACAAGTCTTGCCCTGAACGAATACGTCTGCAGTATCTTCCTTGGTGGAATTGATGCTGGTAGAAGTTACCTGAGCAATGTTGCGAAGGAGAGAGTTATTACACTTCTCAGCAACAGCGCTATTAACGGTTGCGTTGAAATAGATGTAAGCAACAGCGCCCGCATCAAAGGTACCGAGATTGACGCCACCATCAGTGATGATGTTGTCAGAAACGGAAGTACCCTTTGGATATTGAGCAGTTGCTACAGTCGTACTACCCTTGACATAAGTCAAACCGGTAGGAAGAATATCGCGAACTGCGAAGTTGGAGAGGGTAGTATTACCCGCATTCTTTGCAGTGATGCGATAACGAACCGTATCGCCAGCTTTGGCGGTAACTTCTTCGCTCCAAGTATCAGTACCGAGAAGTTTTACTTCCTTCTGGATCGAAACATTTGGAGTCTCAGTTTTCTTAGCAAACTGAGCTTTAACATGGAAGGTTAGATAACCAGAATACTTGTTACAACCTGGGATTTTACCATCCATAGTGTTGTAGCCAAGAGCTTCACCCTTATTGGTAAAGAGGCTATCGCTAAGCTTAAAGTAACGAAGTTTCTTGTTTTCGTCCTGGTTCATATAAGTTGCAGTGCCAGGAACGTAAGCAAGGTTGAATACTTCACCATTCTTAGACTTTAATGTAGTTTCATCCCAAACCTTATTTGGATTTGCGTTTGAGGATGTAATAGTACCGGTAATCGTAATCGATTTTGCGGTCGTAGTTGGAAGCGTCACATATGCACGGACGTTTTCAGCGACGTTGTTTGGAAGTTCGGAAGCCATATTGTTGTGGACATACATACGAACGACGTATTCCTTATCAGCTTCAACTTCCGTAGTATCTGAGTAATAGTTATCGTTGCTGCTACCAGTCCAGCGAGAAGCCGAGACGAAGTAACGTTCATCACCGATAACGTTGTTAGTAATAGAGTTAAATGTAATGTAGTCTGCTGGATTATCCATCGTAAAGGTTTTACGTGGTGAACCCCAAGCGAAGACTGCAAGTGCGCTAGCAGCAGACACCGCAGCGACGGCTGCGAGGCCAATACCAGCCTTAGTAAGTTTCTTCATAAATCATAATCCTTTCTTTGAAATAATTTCTAGAATGGAGAATCTGTAAATCATTAGCCGGATTGTTAAACTTTCGCTGCAAATCAGATCGTTGCTGAACATAAAGATACTCGGCAGGGGCAAATAAAGCGCCCCTGCCTACGGTTTATAAGTTGCTCGCTATTCTTATTCTGGTGCTTCGAGGTCTGGATCATAGGTGGTATGATCGTCAAACTTCTCTTCTGTTGTATTTTGCTGGTTCGGGTCCTTATTTACGTCATTGAAATTCTGATGATCCTCGCCATCGCCAGCTACGATTTCGGCATCCTTGTCGTCTTTCGTGGTAGTAGTTTTGCCGTTATCGTCGTCAGCATCACTTCCAGTCTCGTCTTCTGGATCGACGGTCTTGCCGTCAGTATCAGGCGCCTCAGTGGTTGCCTCCTCTGTAGGTGATTCTGGCGGGTCGTAATGATCTGGATTAGTAGTTTCCGGATTTGGATCCGGAGTAACAGTAGTATCGTTGTCGTAGTTTGTTGGGTCTGGTGCCCAAGCATCCGATTCAGGTGCATCCGGATTATTGAGCGGATCATCTTTTGGATCCTTGACATACTTCTTTGGATTATCCGGGATTGTAGTAATCTGTGGAGTCCAATTCGGTATCTCAATCGGCTGATAGCCACACTCAAGTCTGAAACGCAGACTGACACCATTAACGACGATTATGATAAAGTGGCCGCCCGCGTTCTGCGTATTAGCCACTATTACTGCAGGTACACCATCGGTAATTCCGTCCATCACGGCATACATGCCGGATGTATAGTTATCGAGCTCGTCGATGCTAGCTTCAGCATCCTTTGCCCAGAGATATGATTCGATCCTAGCGATCGCATCATCCCACTCTTCCGAGTTGTCGAGAAATCTCTGGATGGCAGCGTCCGGCTGCTGCGGTACTGGTAATTCCTGCTCTGCGTACAGAATCTTGGAATCGCCAGTTAGGCCCGACTGATCTATGTAGCAAGCCCAAGCGGCTGCATACATTGGATCATAATGCAGGAGGAATGCCATTTTACCGGCATCCTCATGATTCTGCATATATTCGAGCTCGCTGGATACTTCACCAGCCTCAACAGCGGCCTTAGCCTTTGTGAGAGCATCGTGATCAAAGTCTGTGTCATACACGTAGTCTTTGACGCTCTCATATTTGCCTGACGCAACGGCTTCATTTGCCTTTTCATAGCAATTGTAGGCAAAGAAGTAGTCGTTGGTCTTGAGCGTTGTATAAGTCATAAAGATATAGTCACGCTCTGTGGCAGTGTCATCAGTATCTGTTACAGTTTTAATACTATCGTCCGCCGCGAACACTACGTCTCTGATGTTATCAAAGAAGACAACGATAAGCAGTGCTACTACTAAAAGTACGGCCGTTGAAATAATCAAATATCTACTTTTCATCCTTATCCCCTCCTTCGGATTTCTTGGTGCTCTTGATTATCGCCCTAATGCTTATTAGAACAAAGAACAAAACCAGAGCGACTAATATGGTTATAGTCCATATCTTACACATGTCCGGTTTTGTACTAATGGCATAAGTTAGAACGTTGCCGTTATTATCAGTTAAGCCGGCAGTATATACGTACTTGCCGTTAGCTCCTATTATCGCGGTTCTAAGACGGTCATACCCGTCATTTGCTAATTTTAGCAACCAGATACGCGTAAAGAAACCGCCTAAAATAGAAACTACTGCTGCGATGATTATATACAGCCCTTCGAGCCACTGATCAATCTTCTTAACCGCTTCGTCGGTGTGATTATTGATCTTATTAACGGCCTTCTTAGCTTCTTCGCTCGTGTGCTTGTTGATTGCCTTTACGGCTCCCTGAGCGATTACCTGGTTCTCCTTGGACATTTTCTTAAAGTTTTTGTCCATGTCCGAGGCATAACCTGTAACCATCTCCTTCAGTTCTTTCGCCTTCTCTGCAAGTGTCTTAACGATGCCAGCACCAATTATCTTGTTTTCCTTTGACATCTTCTTGAAGTTTTTATCCTGGTCTTCTGCCAGCTTGTCAACGTAAGCGTAAAGCTCATTCTTTTCTTTTGTTGTCATTTTTTTCTTTCCTTTCATTTTTGAATAGGAAACCCCCGTGAAAAAATTTTGAGGTTCCCGGTTTTAGGGCTCTATCGAATGCTAGTGCCCCATTACCCGGGAGCACTTGCTTCGAATAATGGTTTAAAAACTTAAAAATAAGAATAGCGTATGTGCTGCACGTTATGTGCAGCAATGATCTGATTTGTTAACGAAACACCTCTTGCTAAAGCTTTTTGCATCTTCGCAATTAGCTGGAATCATTATATCAAATTTTTGGTATTTTGTCAATAGTATTTTATGATTGTTTACTTTTTATGCTTTTTGTTTTATACATAAGCGTAATAGCATGGTATAATCATAAGTAATATGGCATTAAACACGAAGCTTATTAGGCGAGTTTCAAACAGCACCACCTCTAACGTGATCCATAGTAGCGGCTATGCGAGAGCTCAGAGCGGCAGCGCAATTGGGGCGAGCGGAGACACGTCTTTTACCGAAAGACAACAAATTGAGCAAAATCGGCGCCTAATACAGGGGTACAGAGATGCGCACGTAGCCCAGAGCGTTAATCATATGCAGAAAGCAATGAGCGTCGAAGAAAAGGCAGCATTAGATGCAGCCGAAGCCGCAATGAGCGAGAGCACACACGGTCTTAGCAATGTAGAGAATGAGAGGCGCGAGTTTAATTCGAGGCTAGAAAGCGGCGGAATCATGAAATATGACTCCAGGAATCGCGAGAACCGGTTTGGTCAGAGCAGTCAAAATACTGGCTACGGGATTGCGCGACAATCTGGAGCAGCTGGTCGCCAAGAGGCAGCGGCGGCGCGTGCAGCAATGGCCGATCGCTTCTCTGGGCACGCCCATCCAATACCAAAAAGCGGAGGATTTGGCCGACATTAAAAAATTCGCCTACTAAAGGCGAGTTTTTCTCTGTTATTCTTCGGTTTTTAGCTCACGCTCGTGAGCTTGTAGTGCTTCAATAATATCCTCAATGTCGCCGTTCATCGCAGCAGTAATATTGCTACGGTTGTAGTGAATGCGGTGATCGGTAATGCGGTCCTGTGGGAAGTTATAAGTGCGAATTTTCTCACTACGATCCCCTGTCCCAATCAGAGATTTGCGCGCATCGGAAGCGTTAGCGCGATCCTCGGCAATCTTGCGCTCGAGGAGACGGCTGCGAAGAACGGTCATGGCCTTGATGCGGTTCTGTTGCTGAGAGCGCTCATCCTGCATCGCAACAACAATGCCGGTAGGAAGATGCGTAATACGTACGGCAGAGTCGGTCGTATTGACGCCCTGACCACCATGGCCGCCGGAGCGATAGATATCAATACGAAGGTCATCTGGATTAATCTCGAGATCCTGCTCTTCGGCCTCCGGAAGGACAGCGACAGTGGCAGTACTGGTATGAATGCGCCCTTGGCTCTCTGTTACCGGGATGCGCTGGACACGATGAACACCGCCCTCAAACTTGAGTTTACCGTATGGCTGGTCACCAGATACGCGGAATATTACTTCCTTGTAACCGCCAGCGTCATTAACAGATTCGGATTGGAGCTCAACTTTGAGGCCATGAGTCTCGGCATAACGTGTATACATGCGATAGAGGTCGCCAGCGAAAAGGCTCGCCTCGTCACCGCCAGCGCCGGCACGAATTTCTAGAATAGCTGGCTTATCGTCGTTTGGATCCTTCGGGATAAGCATTTCGGTCAATTTTGCCTCTGTTTCGGCAAGTTCAGCCTCAAGATCAGGCTTCATCTCGGCAAGATCAGGGTCAGTCTCGGCCTCTTTGATGTCCTGCTCGAGCTGGTCGCGTTTTTTACCGAGGCTAATTAGCTCTTCTACCTCTGTTAGGCGGCGGTTTTTTGCTGCAAAATCGGGGTCAGCATAGGCATCTGGCTGGCTGAGAAAATCCGTAATCTGTTTCTTCTCCGCTTCAAGGGCATCAAAATCTAAGTTCATATCTGTTATTTTACAACATTTTTACTTTTCTGGAAAGTTGTCGATTACTTCAGGAGTGATTCCTAGAGAGTTCTGGAGCCACATTTCGACCTCATCAAGAGGAATATTCATCTTATCTGATGGGCAATAATGATACGAATTATTGCTCGGATTATGAATAATGGAGTACGCATACTCGAAGTCGGTATCAATTCGGTAATACCAGTCATACACGCGCCCGTCGCTGATGCTAATATTTACTTTATAGGTCCATTCTTCGGGCGTCATTACTGGCGCAGTTATCGTATCGGTCATGATTGTTGCGCCGTAGTAATTGTCGGCATTTTCAGGAGAGTTATTCTTATGCGTAGCAGTCTTTTTCTCGGAATCTTTTAGGAAGAAGCCCTGCAGGCATCGATACATTGGCACCGAACGCTCTCTTCCGACGTTTTTATCGACGAACGACTGATTATAGATTGCAATCGCCTCTTGCTGCTCGATGTCGGCAAACTCCTCATGGTCATCGCCCTTTACGACACCGTTAATACTATCCATATTAATGAAATAATAAACGACAAGAACTAGTGTACCGATTACAAAAATAATACCTAATATGATTAGAATTTTTCTGACCATCTCCTTATCTAACCGCATAACTCTCCTTATTCGTTTCCATTAAAGTCATCTACGCACTCGAATTCTTGATAGATTTTCTCTTCGCTCTCTGGCAAGCAAGAGATTACCACCGGATAACCAGTATAGCGGATTGAGCCGTCATCCACGTTCTCCCATTCGATCTGAACCCAATACGACTGACGTACTTCTGGAATATCGATTACAAATGAGCGATAACTGAAATTTGCGCCCTGTTCATTATTCTCTTGGCTCTGAATACTAGATTCTCGAATCGTAGCTTTTATATTTTTGCTTGGCGAAGTTCCGGTTCTCTTCTCGATTTCTTTATAGACGTTCGACTCTACGAGATCGATGTAATCTTGAGGGATCTTTTGAATTTTCCCGCTTATTCCCTCTACATTGATACCGTCTCCGTATGGATTTTCGTGGGGCTTAAATAGTTCAAGAATGGATGGAAGGGCCAAAATAATAGCGAGCACAATAAGACCGGCTAAGCAGATAATGGCAATTTTTCTATTACTTTTCTTCTCGTCTTCTGTCATTTTTTATTATTCGTAATACTCTTAACTTCGCTTGTATTGAGGATATCGCTCAAGTAGGCAAACTCTTCTCCTTCGTGTTTTTTGTTAACAAAGTATGAAGCTTTGCGTTTTTTTACTTCCGCAGAATTCGAAACGCCATATGCTGTCTCAATGGTAGTAGCCTCATCACCGTCTACCCTGACGACTATTCCAGTATGTCCGCATGGAGCGTCGCCACACGGTAAACTACCCTGAGTAACGCTAAAGACCGAGAATGGCTTGAGCTCGGAGCCGACCTTGATTTTATCTTTATAGTCATTCCTAAGATTATCGGTCACATCACGGCCATGCCCCCAAACTCTGTCTCCAGTCTTTCCAATGCTCGTGAATTTCTGAACGAAGAAGGCAGAAAAGCTCACACAGTTCCATTTACCCTTCGTAGAAGGAAGATCCCACTCGCTGGCCGTCACTGCGTCGCTATTGTAGTAGTCGGCAATTGCTTTAGCTTCATCATCTGTAAGGCCGCTAATAGACGAGTTACTCTTCATGCGTTCCTGCAACTCCTCCTCCGTATCAGGGAGCGCTTCATATACAGCATTCATAATCTTTGTAATTTTCGGATTACGTTCACTCTCAGTTGGTCCGCCGGTCGCCTGAGTATCTGAACCCATATCGATATGAACGTGCGGAGTGGAATTGTCATGGCACGCACCAGTCCCGGACACTTCGCCGATGAGGTCGCCAGCCTTTACATCTACGCCATCCACGATAGAATCGTCGTAGGCCATATGCATATATGCGATTATATAACTATCCGATTTTGATCTGATTCTGACATGATTACATTTTTCATTATTGCGCGTATAGGTAACTCTCGTGATATACCCATCAGACATCGATACCACTTTTGCGCCGACACATTGCCTTTTTTCGACCTTGTTATTAAAACAGATATCGAAAGCTGCTGCAGCATTACCGGCCGGCGAGCCCGGGCCGTAATGGCAACCAATATCGTGGTTGCATGGCATAGTAGACAAGAAGCCGTTGCCACTCGATGCTTCTTTGGAGGCATACATTAGCGGGAAGGCATATTTAACTCCGTCGTATGTTGCGAAAGTTACGCCGTTTTCGATATTATCATCGTCTGGACACACATTCCCGCCAGTATCCTTAGCAGTCGAACTATCCGTAGTTACTTCAGCATTTTCGCCTTGCGCATTTTTGGCAGCATTCGTTTTCATCTCCGGATACTTCGCCGCGAGTTCAGCCGAAGAGAGCCACCCCTCTTCTTTCGAAAGGGTCTCAATTCCAGATATAATGCTTGATAATTTTTTTACATAGTCCGGGTCAGTCGCATAACCAGCATTTTTGATTGCTACGGCATACGAGTAGGGGTTCGTAATTGTGTCTCCTTGGAAAACGCCATGCTTTCTATATGTTTCAGTCTTGACGATATTCTTGTAATAGCCTTCCCATCCTTCTTCTTCAGTTGCATACGAGAATGCACATTCCCACGGGCAGCTATCATAGGCACCAATGCCAAAGAAATTGTTCTTCTTAGTAGCGAAGTCTGTTGTACCGCTTGCGCTTTCTAGGATGCCTTGCGCTATGACCGTCTCCCATGGAATTCCGTACTGAATTGACAGCTTCTCTGCCATTGCATGGTATTTGCGGACAAAAGCGACCTGCTGTTCAGACAAGCTACTACTACTGCCCGAACCATCAGTGGAACCGCCGTTGCTATTATTGTCGTCCGAGTCCTTATTATTGCATTCGTCTGGATCGTAAAAATATATACCATTCGACGAATACCTGTCGAGCCTCTCTTCCTTTAGGGCGAGGGCTGGATTCGGCATGTATAGAATCGCCACGAGGCAAGCAACAAAATACGTGGATAGTAATACTGATGACTTGATTAGCTTGTATAGTCTAGCCGTCATAACGCTTAAGCTAATTATACTACACTATCCGTGGTATAATTTAGGAATGGATCCATAGCTCAGTTGGCTAGAGCGCACGATTCACATTCGTGAGGTCACAGGTTCGAATCCTGTTGGATCCACCAGTTTAGATAAGATTGGCTTTGAGCCATTTTTTCATGAAAAAGAGCCGCACAGTGTGCAGCTCTTTTGGATTTGTTTGTTAGAATCTAGGCTTTGGAAGACTCATTTCGATTGTGCCGTACTGAATTATTTCAACACAGGCCATCTTCGTAAACCAGTCCATTTCTTCCTTTCTGAAACTATAGATGCTTCCGGACTTTGTCTCTACATAAAAGACGCCATCCTCCTTCTTTGCGTTTCTAAGAAAGGACGTGCATGTCGCATAGCCCGAATCTTCAGCGACAGGCATAATGCCTTCAAGCATTACGCTCTCCTCAGGAATGGCGTACTCAGTTGTTTCCGGATCTTCCATAAGAACGATGAAGCCCTTAAAAATCTCTGAATACTTTTCCTTATCAATAGATTCCTTCGGAAGTATTCTCCACTTCGTAATTTCACCTCTGGCGATTTCTCTCAAAGTCTTTTCCATTTTTCTCTCCTTTACCCACAAAGAAAAAAACACTAGAGTGCATCAGAACAAACAAACATTTCTAAAGAACTCTAGTATGTGAAATAATCAGCGTATCTAATTATAGCATATTTTAATAAAATAGTCAATACTTCCGCGTATCGTATGGGTTCTTCAGGAAAACGCTCATGTTATATTTTTAGGCAAGATCTCATAAGGGGTTTTGATGGGGAAAATTACAAAAGCGGCAGTCGCTGCAGTAATACTAAGTTTAATGCTGGTCGGGACGGCATTTGCCGATGAGCCGGTAACAATTAGTTTCGATGATGCGGATTTAGTCTTCCTGAATTTTATACGGAGCATTAACGATATTACCGGTTCCGGAAACTACTTTCATGCCGGGCTTGAGCGAGATTACTGGATTGATCATCCTGCTGTCGTCGATATTAGCGCGCTCAATAACGCTGTTATTAATAGCGAAATTCCAAACATTCGGACCAGAACCGCCAGAGGCCATAGCGAAAGATGAAGTCCAATATGGATAGCTTGAAATAGCTGAGGAGGAGCCGTTATAAGTCAACATCACCTCGTCAACCGAAGGCAAGCCGACCGGATAAGATAGGGCACCATTACCATTACTCCGAGAAACAGTGAATGCATCCTGCATGCGGCAATTTAGGCTAGGCTTAGCATTAGCAGTCATGTCGCTATGGTTATAGTAATTACGCATATAGGCGCCAGAAAATGCGCGATACTGGCTATATGGCGTTGCGCCGCCAGTGTCTTCCTGCATGAAATCTTTGCCAGATAGACCACCGCCGGAAATGTTACGGTCCGCACAATAAACGGCATCTTCTAGCTTGTCAGTATAGCCACCGAGCGTTGTTTCATACCAGTTATCAAGCGTTTGCTTGATTTCCGAATCGTGCGTATTTGCGAAAATTTGGTTCTTGAAATCCTCGACCGTATCGCCATTGCTCAAGGTAACGGAATGCGATGTGTCGGTAGTACTAGAGACGACCATCATATATTCGACCTGCTCACATTCAATAGCCATCGAACGGCAAGTGTAGCGATGTCCTCTCATAATATCTTGATAGCTATTCTCCGGAGGATTACTATAGTTGCCCTGCCAGGTATTCACTTCTATCGTGTCGCCAGCCAAAGTATATTTGCTACCATCCCAAGTAATGTCGTTTGCAAATAATACTCTCGGGTGGCTAGGGTCGCTAGGATTGGAATTATTGAAGAATTGGCGGACATACGAGTTGTTTTCATCTTCGTGCTGAACGTTATTCGTGTCTCCGTACATGTAGCCAGCGAATTTTAGACGATTATCCGTGTAGTCGTCAGGATCGGGGACCGTATTAAATTTTCCACTCAATTCAGAGTAACCGTAGCAAATACGACGTTCAGTAGTAGTGCCGTCAGGATTATCTATAGAAGCAATCGTTCCTGACCCTTTATAAAGTAACTTCACGCCACCGGTGCTGGTCGTGCGAAGAACCTGCCAGCATTTATTGGCGAAGTCGACATAATTATCATTGCTGAACGAACGGTAATAATATACCGGGTAATTGTCGTCCTTGGTTGGCGCATAAGTGTTTACGCCTACACGAGCATCATCAAAAGCAGCCTCCGTGCCAAATGTGGCAGTGTCGTCAGGGCCGAGCGTTTTGCAGGCAATAATGTCATAGAGTTCGGTTGCATGGTCGCAGTCGGGAACGTGTTTGCCCGGCTCAAACTCTTCATCGCTCATCTGGAAAGTAATATAGAGATGGTAATTCGCTTCAGAGTATTCGGTCGGGACGGATTCGCCAGCTTTGCCATCTACGCTATAGCGGATTTCACCAGCAGTGTTTACTTCACAGTTGAAGGTAACGGATTTGAGGAGGGAGAGAGTAG
>CAMKFS010000025.1 GCA_946411935.1 uncultured Candidatus Saccharibacteria bacterium
CATTTGCCATAATCCCATCTTCCGTTTAACTTTACCCATCAAAAAATGCCCAGAAGATTATTCTGCGCATCATTGACTGCTTATATTATACCATATTTTGATGCCATTGACTTTCAGAGGAAAATCAGATACAATGAAAGTAGTTTATATGCGCTCGAAAGGCCTCATGGCAGTTATATTTCTGTTGTGAGGCTTTTCTTGTAACCACCTCAGCGAATAGCAACTAATTGTGCGGAGGTAGTTTAGTGATCGAGTACTTCAACGGCGTAAGCTTCGAGGCTTATCGTGAAGTTGGTTCCGATGCGGCTATTTTGTTAGCTTATTTGGCCTATGTATCGCGAAGACTACCGGCAGATGTTACTGGGCATTTTAGCCTGGACTCTAAGTATATTAGCAATGGATTAGGTATGAAAAACACCACATTCAAGAATTGTCGTCGCCGATTAGTTGAGAAAGGCTATCTTGATTACATTCCTGGTAATAACCAGAACGCTAAACCTCGCTATAAGGTGTTAAAATAGATACGATTCGTGCGAGTGAGGTGTCAGCCTCATTTTTTGTGTTTTGTCAACATGGAGGGTGTGGAAAACTTGTTGAAAAGTAAGCAAATTTTGGTGGAAAACTCTGTGGAAAACCTAATTCCGGTGGGCGTGAAATGACCGGCGGCTTATAGATTGCGGTGGGCGTGAAATGACCGGCCATACAAAATATATAAAAAATAAATAGTAGTAGGACTACTAAAATTTTGGAGAAAAAAGTTTTATGAACGGCTACAATTCATTCAATAATGTTCAACTCGAACAATACGACCATTTGAAAATGCGAGTAAGTAGGAAGAAGCCTATTTACAAGCAAGTGAATAGTTATTTGGACTTCTGCGCCAATGTAAGGCAGATGAGTAGAATGACGATGCATGCTAAGGAATGTGCGCTTCGCTATCTGATAGTCGAATCAGGCTGCCAGGACTTGCAGGAACTAACTAACGATATGTTCGACAAGTTCGTAAAGGCAGAACTAGATCGTGGTGTGTCTACGAGAACGGTAAATGGGAGGACGGCTCATATAGTTGCGATGATTAGGTATTTTCGTGAGATGGACTTAATGATTCCTCTGCGCCTGCCTCTCGTCTTCAAATTAAAGGAGATGCCGCCTAGACGAGTTTGTTATACGAAGGAACAAGTGAATCGGGTACTGAAGAAATGCAACTCTGATCTAGCGTGGTGCTTGATTAAACTGGCTTTCGATACTGGTATGCGTATCAGTGAGATTACGAATCTATCGGTAGAACAAATCTTTGGCCGTCGCATTCACTTTATCGGAAAAGGCACGAAGGAGCGTGAAGTCTATATGACGAGTGAGTGTATGGAGCGATTAAAGGAATATCGAGTTAAGCATGGTATTGAATCCGGTCGAATCTGGCTCAATGATTGGGGTTATCCGATGAGTTCGGATACTTTAAGGCGAGTGATGAAGGATGCGTTCAAAAAGTGCGGTTACGATAACTTCTATCCTCATGCTTTAAGGCATAGTTTCGGCTCGGATATTCAGCGCCAGGGTGCAGATGTAATGGAAATCAAGGAGATGATGGGTCATTCCAATGTGGCAACAACTCAACGCTACCTGCATAGCCTAGATGGCCAGTTAGCGACACTATTCAACACATACAAAAGGTAGGTTAAAATGATACTAAGTGAGGTAACGGAAGAGCACCTCTTCGTGGGGTGCTTTTTTGTGCTTATGGCTTGACTTTTGGGCTGTTATTTGCTACACTAGAGACAGTTCAACCAAGTACTTCAAAACCGAAACTACAAGGAAAAGAAGATTAACAACTTGATCTAAGAACCGGCGAAATAAGCCGGATTGGATATAGTTGTTAGTGTTCTTCGAAGCATAAGCTTCAAGGTTAGAGCGCCTGCTTTGCAAGCAGGAGGTCAAGAGTTTGAATCTCTTACGCTCCACCATTTACGAATTTCACTAACACTTATCTGATCGGTAAGTGTTATTTTTTTGTCTTTATGCCCTTTAGTAAAGGCAATTATGCATATAATTAGAATTATTGCGCAGATAGCGATACTGATAATATAGAGCGGAAATTAGTCTTCAGCCGCGGGGTTAATGGCGGTTTATCATGCAAGAAATAGGATATAGTTCTGTTGCTTCTTAAGGTCTAGCCCATTATCTTTAGCATATTCGATAATGGCAGTATGCTGGCTTGGGTCGGCTTCAAGAATGAGCCCGGCGGCATTGTTTGGGTATTGGTCGATAAGTTTATAGATGAGTGCGAGGCCGTCTTGGTCGGCATATAATGCAAGTGCTGGTTCATTGTCGAGACTGCGATGGTCGAGCCACTGCCAGTGCTTATTGACGTAAGGCAAATTCGCAATGATTAGAGTGTCTGGTCTTGGATGATAATCGAGTAATAGATTGGAATGATGAAAATCGACCCAGGCATTATGAGCTGAGGCGTTTTTCTTGGCAATTTCTAGTGCGTTGGCCGAGATGTCGGTAGCCGAGATGGTCGTGTCTGGAAGCTCAAGGGCGAGCGTCACGGCAATGCAGCCAGAGCCAGTGCCGATGTCTAGAATAGAAGCAGGATTGAGGGATTTTGCGATATCGATGATATCTTCCGTTTCTGGACGCGGAATGAGGACGTCTGGGGTGACGAAAAAACGACGACCATAAAAATCACGATAGCCAAGAATATATGCGAGCGGCATTCCCTTGGCGCGCTGGGCGACTTGCGCATCGATAACCTCGGTCTTGTTGAGTATGTCGTCGGAATGAGCGACAAGATAACTACGATCATCCTGCTCGAGTGATTTAAGAAGGATTAATTCAGCATCTAATCTCGCAATTTGTTCGGAAGCCGTTTTTATCCAATCTGATATATTCATGATCTCATTATACACTATGCTCGTTTGACAATTTATATAATCTGTGCTATAATAGAAGGATAGGTGCGTAAATACCTAATTTTTTACGCTTAATAGCACCTTAGGGTATTTTGCTTCTCGAAAAGGAGGCACGCTTATTTTAAAATTTAAAAAAATCGCGAGATTTCTCGCAACAGGACTAATATTGAGTTTGTGTATCAACTCGACTGCACTTGCAGCGGGTACTGACGCAAATGAAGGCAATGTAGAGGGGGCGAAAGAAGAAGCCGCTGATAACTTGAATAACGAGAACATTCCTTGGGTTGCAATTGAAGAACAGCGCAAGGGAGAGGAACTAGTTGCTGCGGCAGAGGCAGAAGAGCAAGAGTTTAAGGCGAAATTGGCGGAATATTTTAGCGAAAGTGATGTCGTGATGCTCGCTCAGCTGATCGATATTGAGGCGAATTCAGTGTACCCGCTTAGCCGCCGTGCGGCGGTTGGCTGGACCGTATTAAATAGAGTCGATAATGGTCGGTGGGGTCCGACTACAATTGCTGGAGTAATCCAACAGCCAGGCCAATACGCTTACTATTCGGGCCGTTCATATTCGCAGACAAATTTTGACATCGCACAAGATGTCCTGACGCGATGGGCGACCGAAAAGATTGAGGGCTGTCCGAATTTCGGACGAGTATTGCCACCAAATTATGATTGTTTCTATGGAGATGGTTCACAGAATCATTTCTATGACGAGGGTGGTAATTACTGGGATTTTTCTGTACCATATGATCCGTATGAATCTTGGTAAATAGCCCAAAAATCAAAAACCGTAGACCCGCAAAATACCCAAAACCGTCGACAGTAATTGTCGGCGGTTTTTCTTGGCTTTATTTTGCTAGGCCAGACATAGTTTCGTCCCATTTGAGGCGTAGACCAATGGCTTTTTGGTCGGCTGGGTCGGCGAGGCGAGTAATGCGGTCGCCGGCGCTAGTGGTGGCATAGTAGGCGTAATTCCACTTAATAGTAGGTTTAGTTAGCTTTGTCTTGGTGATTTCGTCGAAGCAAGTCGCTTTATCTTTGAGGCAGGATTCGCCGAGCTCATTCCACTTTTCGAGGTCGGCGCTGTCAGCTGTGATGATAGCATTGCCCTCGATTGCGGCACTGCGCGGTACTTCAGCATTGAAGGTCTGATCAAACATGAAGTTGCCCATCGAGTACACAATAAGCTTGCCGTTGTAGGCTTCGGTGTCTTGAACGGTATGCGGATGATCGGCGATAACGGAATCGGCGCCGAGGTCAATAATCTTGCGATAGATATTTTGGCGAAGCGTATCGTGGCCAGTTTGATATTCAGTACCCATATGTGGCATGGCAATGGTTGGAATTGTGGCGGCGTAAGTCTTAATATTCTCAAGATAGTCGTCGCCAGGGACGCCATAAACGCCGTGTGCGCTACAAAAACCGAATGGGAATTTAAGGTCTTTTGCCTCATTATTGTCGTAAGTTGCCTTGACTGGGAGAACGACGACGCCGCAGTTATTCGCGTCTGTTTCGTCGTTGCGATATTCGGTGTCGCGTGGATCGTTGGCGGTGCGTTTTGGAGTGCCAAAATATTGGATGCCATTTTCGTCGAGGTATTTTCGTGTCGTGCGTAAGCCCTCGAGGCCTTGATTTCCGGCGTGGTTATTACCGAGCAAGAAAGCAGTGAAATATTTTGCGGCCTCTGGGAGATAATCTGGGTCGCAGTTAAATTTGAAAATCTTGTCTTCTTCGGCATAATTGTGCCCGGCATCGGTAACTGGGCATTCGAGACCGCCAATCCAGGCTTGATAATTTTCGCGATTGAGCGTGTCGAGCTTTGAGAATGGATAGCTTACGCCGAGCTGTGAATCGCGTGCGCTTTTGTTCGTGTTTCTGCCCCAGAAAGTAGTGCCGACGAATAGATATTTTGCGTCTAATTGAGTAATTTTCGGGTCGGGCGGAGTTTCTTCTGCTTGGGCTTGATTGTCGGTTTCGTTTTGAGTGTTTTTGTTGTTAGCTAAAACTAGGCAGGTCAAAGTCGCGATTGTAGCGACGCTGAAGACCGCCAATAATAAAACTCTCTTTCCCTTCATGAATTTATTATAGCATTGTAAATACTATTGTGGGCGACTGGAAGCGACCTTGTGGGCACGATTTTCGACGCTATCATTGAGGCGCTCGAGTTTGTCGGTCTGACCACGGCGTTCGAGGGCTTTTTTAATGAAAAAGTCTGCCAAGCGTGGATTTTTCGGAAGAATCGGGCCGTGAAGATAGGTACCGATGCAGTTCTGGTATTTTGCGCCTTCGGTAAAATCTTCACTATTGTTGCCGTAACCTTTAACGACGGTGCCGAAAGCAGTGGCATTTTTGCCGAGCGTAGTGAGACCGGAGTGATTCTCGTAGCCAACTACTTCGCCGAATTCTGGAGTACTAATAATGACGTTGCCAATGAGGCGATTTGAGCTAGCTTTTGTGGCAATATCGAGGATGCTGATGCCTTTGATAATATCGCCTTCATGCGTTTCGAAATAGTCGCCGAAGAGCTGATAGAGCCCACAAACGACTAAAGTTGGCGTGCCGGCTTCGACGTATTTCTTTAGTCTAGGGCCAATTTTGCGGAGGTCTTCTTCGATCTTGTTTTGGTTCGAATCTTGGCCGCCACCGCCAAAAATGATGTCAATATTATCTGGAATTGGATCGCCTGGTTCATGCTCGACGATTTCAGTTTTAATTCCCCGCCATTCGCAACGCTTCCTAAGCGTTAGGACGTTACCGTGGTCACCGTAGAGGTTCATTTCTTTTGGATATAAGTGTAGGATTTTTAGTTTCATACAAGGCTCCTTCCGGAAATAATCTTTCGAATTTCGAGCATTGCAGTATAAGTAGTAAAGATTCGTTTCGGTTTTTTATTTGCGCTAGTGAATTTTGTTACAGCTTGTTTGAGATTTTCAATACATGCGGCTGTCTGAACTTCGTCATATTTGAGACGGAGCGCCATATCGCTTGCGCGAGTGCCAGAACAGATTTTGACGGTCGGCAAGGAGTGAAAATCAACATTCCAGAGCCATGAAACATCGCGTCCGTCGGCAATTTCGTCATTAATTGCAATCATATAGTCATGCTCGTCGTCAATGAATGAGGCGAGGCTGAGCTGAAAAGCGCTCGGATTTTTGACGAGAAGAATTTCGACTTCACTGTCATTAATAATGAATACTTCGCCGCGGCCAAAAGCGGATTCGATATTAGCGAGTGATTCAATTAGCGAATCGTTTGTTTTGTCCGGGAGGACGGTTTTGACGAGCGCAAGTGCTCCGGCGGCATTATAGGCATTATAGATGCCCTTAACTTTTAGCGTCGTGCTGTACTTTTCGTTATCGATAGAATAAGTGGCTTTGTCGCCAAGTTTTTCGAGAGTGACGAGGGCTTTTTGGGTTGAGGCTTTGGTCTTGCTCTTACTTAATAAGTCGTCATCGGATGGAAATTTTTTGACTAAGGCATCCGAAAGGCCAAAGAATGATATATTATTGGCGGTAATTTTGCTAATACGCGGATCCTCGCGGTTTAAAACGACGGTCTTTTTGGTTGCGGTAGCGACTTTCTGGAGATAGGTAGCCGTATGGTCAATTTCGCCAAAGCGATCAAGCTGATCGCGCTGAACATTTAGCAGTAGCGCGTAGTCGATTGGTGCGACTTCGCTAAACTTAACGGCGTGTGCTTCGTCTAGCTCAAGTACGGCGATATCGTAGTCGAATTTGCCGCTGATTTTGATTTCTTTTAGAATGGCCGAGATTACGCCACGTACAAAGTTGCTTCCAGTTTTGTTGGTAAATACTTTTAGGCCCTGACCTTCGAATAATTCAGTGACCATTTTGGTTGTAGTTGTCTTGCCATTTGTGCCGGAGATAACGACAACGCCGTAAGGTAGTTTGCCAAGAATGTTTTTGACGAAATTTGGATTCGTACGCTCAATCACGAGGCCAGGCAGAGCCGAGCCGCCGTTGCCGCGGAGTTTGGAAATTTTTTGGACAGTTTTGCCAAGAATGATACTTACTTTTTCCATGATTTGCGTGCAGTTCCGAATAGCCGCTTAAAGTTTACTTTTGGCGTAAATTCGATTGCGTTTTTGCAGTAAATATAGGTAGCAAGTTTTGCAGCGAGAAGGCCAAAGATTGCGATATCTGCGAGGCCGAGCCAGAACTCCCAAGTTGGCAAGTTACCGAAGACGCCGCGAAGCATCATGGCGATTGGTGCGCTTGGTGGGAAGTAGCTGAGGACATAGGTTAGTGTGCTAGTTCCGGCTGGCATGAAGACGTTGACGAAGAAAATTGGCAAAATCACCGTGATGACCATGACGCTAGAATATGAATTGGCGTCGCGTGCAGTTGGCGAAATGACTCCGACAATGACGCTGAGCGCTGTAAATAGGAAATAGCTACAGACTAATAAGAGCGCATATTGTGCAAGGCTGACGAAATCAAAAGATAGCTGGAACCATTCCGGCAATAGATTGCCGTTTTGGCCGAGTTTGTAAAGGATTAGCATTGGGACAACGAGAATGACGAGTTGGATAAGGCCAACAATCATTAAGGAAATGATTTTACCGACGATAAGGTTGACTGGCTTGATGCTGGTAAGGATGAGCTCGCTAATGCGGTTCTCTTTTTCTTCGACCATGGCGCTTGTGAGGCGGTTGCCGAGCACGACCATGAGAATATAGAAGCAAGCCAAGGCGAGGGCTGGACCCATGATTTCTTTTACTCTTTCGCTTGCATCGATGACGTGATCGTCTTTGTAGTCGAAGGTTGTGGTCTCGTAGTTGATTGCGCCAGTGATGACGGCGAAGTCAATTTTGTCGACGTTCTCGGACGCGGTTGTCGCCATGAGTGTGCGAATAGGCATCGAGTAATCGTCGGTAATGCTCGAGAACTCTGGTTTTGTATAGATTTCTACTTTGTTAGTTTCGGCGAAATCATTGCCAATATAGTAGAAGACGTCGATTTTTTGCTCTTTGACTGCAGCGATACCGGCATCTTTGCTTTCTTGCTCAGCTAATTCCTGCTCCTTATTGTCGGAATTGACGAATTTTTTAGAGCTAAGATAATGCGCTTCATCAAAAACGCCGAGTTTTAAATCGGAAGTAGCGGTGCCTGCTTCAACGGTTTCGCCGACGTTATAGCCAACGAGCGCGGCGACGCCCATATAGAGCGCGAAGCCGATTGGAATAAGAATTGCGGCAATCCAAAAGCTTGGCTTTTTGAGATTGCGTATTACTTCAAAACGGATGACTTCTCTAGTCTTACTCATTGTCTGTCTCCTTTTCGCCGTAAATATCTACGAAGATTTGATCGAGCGTCTTGTTGTCGAATTCTTTGCGGACGGCTTTGACTGGGCCGTAAGCACGCGCTACGCCATTCTTGAGGAGAAGAATATCGTCGCAGAGGCGTTCAACCTCATCCATGTAGTGCGTAATCATAATGATTGTGCAACCCTTTTTGTGCTGCTCTTCGATGATTTCCATAAGGAGGCGGCGATTGACTGGGTCGAAGCCCTTGGTTGGCTCGTCGAGGATTAGGAGCTCTGGGTCATTCATGACACAGACGCCGAGCTGAATCTTCTGCTGCATGCCCTGTGAGAGCTTGTTGATTTTTGTCTTAGCAAATTCTTCGAGGTCGACACGCTTGAGATAATTCATAATCCATTCTTTTGGATTGTTTAGGTTGCGGAGACGTGCGAAATACATCATAACGTCGAAGACGGTCTCTTTCTTGTAGAGGCCACGTTCTTCTGGGAGATAGCCGATGCGAATATTGTCGCCTGGCTCGAACTTTTTACCATTGATAAGTAACTCGCCTTTATCTTCTTTGTATAGGCCGAGCAAGGTGCGAATTGTGGTAGTTTTGCCGGAGCCGTTGCTACCTAGTAGGCCAAAAATTTCGCCACGTTTGACTTTGAATGAGAGGTCTTTAATGACGGTCTTTTCGGCAAAAGAAATCTTGAAGTGGTTAACTTCGATGATGTGATCTGTTTTTGCTGTCATGTAGATATTATATCTTATAAAAAAGATTTATGCTTGGAATTTTGACGCCGATATTATGCCATAAAAATCAAAAAGTGCATAATCTATCATACTTATGCTTGGCGGCATTTTTGTTCAGTGGCAGAATGACCTCATGAAAAAGATTTTTGCCATCATTGGAAGCGTCGTAAGCATTTTATTCGCTGGGCAGAATTGCTTTGCTTTGCCGAGCGATTCGACGTCTAATTATATTACTTGTTTTGATGTAATGTACGTATTTGCGCGTGGTTCTGGTGGAGAGTTGGGCTCGTCGCCAGAGTTCTTTGATCTATCGTATACGGCCTATACTATGCAGAGTGTTTATGGAATTAGGACGCGGGCGGTCGATTTGGATTATCCAGCTGTCGCAATTGATACTCCGCGGAAAATTATTGAGAGTTATGTGTCAGCAGGTAAGGCATATAGTTTTGGAAATAGTGTAAAAATTGGCGTGAGTAATTTGCGCTTGTATTATCGGGCGGCACGTGCAAAATGCCCGAATATGAAGTTTGCCTTTGTTGGTTATTCACAAGGTGCGGCGGTCTTAGCGGATGCGGCAAAATATTTCGATCGGGACGCGGTGTTGTTTATCATGATGCTCGGGGATCCGAATACTTATTTACCAGAGGGCGAGGGGCTATTTCCGCCGGCTTGTTTTGGAAAGAAGAGGTCTAGTTGGCGAACTTATGCTCCGAATTGTCGGACTTCGTCTGGGGTATTCGGTCAGAGGAGGCCTTATGAAGAGCCGAAATTGGCGGGTAAGTATTCGCTTTGGTGTAACCGAAACGATTATATTTGCGGAAGCTCGAAGAACCCGCTTAGAAATAATGGACATGTCGAGTATTCTGGGCTTGGTTTCATAAATATAGGAGTTCCGTTGCTTATGAAGAAATCTGGCTATAAAGTTACAAATCCACCGTTGAGGGCGAATATGGTCGATAATTGGCTGGATGAGCTTGAAGATAGTGGCGGCGGAGCGAACATTTCGGCACCAAAAATTGATTTGCGACGCGAAGCGGACGTAGTGTATTTAAAGTGGAAAGCGGTCGCTGGCGCAGAGGATTTGCTAATTCGATTCAATGGGATTGATTTAGGCTATGTGGACGCGAGCTTGGGCGAGTTTGAGATTCGAGATATTGATCCCACGCAGGAGTTTCGTCTAGATTTTGCTTGGATGGATGAGGATGGTGAATTGTCGGAAATTACTGAAAAAATAGATGATTCAATAGAAACGGTCGAAAAGCATGTGGTCGAGAAAATAGAGCCGCAAACAGTAAAGGCGCCAGAAACGCCGAGGGTTGCGCCCGAGAGCCAGCAAGAAATTGCTAGTGAGGTAACGATGGACAGCGTAGCTAGTCAGTCGATTGTAGGGTTCGGCGATAAGAATAATACAAAAAGCTTGCCGTCCGTAAAGAAAAATGGCTGGGAGTTAATGCCGGAGGATGATGCGGTCTGGATTATTGCAAGCATGGCGGCGGCTAGTAGTTTGCTTGTGCTGCTCTTTATAAAATGGCGGCATTAAAAATAGCCCAAGCGGGCTATTTTAATGAAGGGATTAGCTCTCGAAGAGCGTCCAAGCTAAGGACGCGGTATCGAACTCGAGCTGGCAGCTAATTTTGCCGGCAACACATTGAAAAATGTGTTTGGCAGAGCTGCCGACGAATTTGATGCGAGCACCGATGGTCTCGGTGATCTCAACTTCGCCCTCCCCTGCTTTGCGAAAATAGAGTGGTTGACATGGAATGCGACTGTAGTTAAACAGCGCCATGACTTCTACTTTCTCGCCTTTTGCTTGGTTGTTAATGTTTTTCATAAATTACTCCTTGAAATTGGTTAGATTTGTTGGAGTCATTTATGTGAGCCATGGATTTCGGCTCGGTGCCGCCCGTACAATGACAAGATACAGACGACGATGCGCATTACGATAACAGTGACCGAAGTGTGCTATCGTTAGTTTTATTATATGCGTTCGATTTTGCTTATGCTAGTCTTGAAATGAAAGATTTTTGGCGGAATAATAGCGTGGAAAAGCATATTTAGCTCTGTGGATTTTTTGCTGATAAATATGAAGAAAAACGGCCTAAAAACGGAAATGCTACGCTTGGTAGCGTAGCATCTGCGTTGTGGTTAACCTTATGTATTAGAGTATAGCACACTTTTGACAATTTGTCAACATATATTTTTGATTTCAGGGATATATACGTAGTAATCCTGATCATAGGCGAGGTTTTTGTCGACGGCATTCTGGGCGATTCTACAGATCTTATTGATGCGTTCACCTTTTACTAGTGGAGTGATATAGCGAATTTTGGCTGGATGATGCACGTAGTAGCAATCCTTTGGCTCTTCTTTGCTGCTTTCTATTTTTGTGGCATTTCGCCAGATTTTCCAGTCGTTGGCGAATTGAGATTTCTCAATGATTTCGATTAGTTCGCTTTCCTTGAGTCGATAAAGGTCGTCTATGCTTACCTTGCCCTCATCATGGAGTTTTTTAAGGATATCTGCGATAAACTGCATGGAATAACGAAACTCGTGATTGCGATAGATTACTGAAAGCTTGCTAGTAAGAAGAACGAATTTACGAGCGGTCTTTTTGGTCTTGAAACTGATTTCGTCGTTGCCCTGCTCGTCTTTGCCGATTTCGAGGTCCTGATACAATTCGGCGACGGTAGTTAAATCGAATTTAGTAAATGAAAATAGGCCGTTGCTGAAGGTATACTCTAGTCGATCGGAGCTAAGCTGTGGCGTGTCGTTGTCGGCGATTGGATAGAGATGATAATTGTCGACATTAGCAGTCGTGAGGCCGTCGCGCTTGAGGAGCTTCTGGATTTCTTTGGAGTTGGCGATAATTTCGCTCGTTAAATCTTCGGTAGATTCTTGAGTTTCGTAGTCGCCGTTCAGGAAATCGACACAATGCTTGAACGTAGGCGTAGCGATATCGTGAAAGAGTCCGGCGAGAGTCTGCTTTTTGTCGTGTGTAAAATGCCAGACGATTAAAGCGACAGCAATGGAGTGATCGAGGCTCGAATACCATGCTTGGCAATTAAAGAGTTTAGTGTAATAGGTGCCGCAAGTCATCGAAATATATTGTTGCTTGAGCATAGCTGGCGTCTCGATATATTCCTCGAGCCACTCGGGAAAATTTGGCTCTAGAATGGCGTAGTATTTTTTAATGTCTTCTGGAATTGTCTCTAGGTATTTCATTACCAAATTATCTCCTTTTTGTTCCATTGTTTCAATTGTTGATTGCATTTAATGAAATGATTGTTCCCGAAGAAGCCGTTATGCGCCGAGAGTGGCGATGGGTGGGCGGATTCTAGGA
>CAMKFS010000026.1 GCA_946411935.1 uncultured Candidatus Saccharibacteria bacterium
CTAGAGACCGATACTTTGCGCGGTCCGCTAATTAATTTATTTATGGATTTCGAAACTTTCGGCGAGAATATTTGGGAGGACACAGGAATTTTCAAATTCTTCGAGCACCTAATTTACCGTTGGGATCGCGACAAGGATAATAATTTCCTAACCGTCTCTGAAGCCTGCGATTCGGCGGAGCCGACAGCGGAAATTTCAATGCCATGGACGGTGACTTGGGCTGACACCGAGCGCGATTTGTCGGCTTGGCTTGGCAACTCAATGCAGCACGAAGCAATGAAGGCGGTTTATAGCCTAAAGAGCGAGGTATTAGCAAGTGGCGATCCGAAGATTATCGAAGATTGGCGCCGGCTACAGACTTCTGATCATCCATATTATATGTGCACGAAATATTTCAATGACGGCGATGTTCATGCTTACTTTTCGCCATACGACTCACCTTACGACGCATTTCTTTATTATATGAATTCCCTGCGCGATATGCGCGGCCGATTAGACGGAATTACAAGACGTAAAAAATAAGCCTCAGAACGAGGCTTATTTATAGCCGTTTAATTCTAGATAAGCTTTAGAAGCGATTCGGTTGTAAGGACAATATCCTCAACCGTCGAGCCACGCGACAAATCGGAAACCGGCTTTGCAAAACCGAGCAGAATTGGCCCAGCCACAGTGGCGCCAGCAAACTGCTCGAGCGATTTATAGAGGATATTTCCAGAATTAATGTCAGGCGTGATCAAAACATTTGCGCGGCCAGCAACTTCGGAGCCGCCGTGAGCAGCAGCCTTCTTTTCGCCAACGCGCGGATTAACGGCGGCATCGAGCTGCATTTCGCCATCTACGAGAATATCCGAGCGACGTTCATGCAATAATGCGATCGCTTCAGCAGTCTTATCCATTGAAGGGTCCTTCCCGCCAGAGCCAAAAGTCGAAAAGCTCAAAATTGCAACGCGTGGCTTTTCGCCAAGAATTTTTGCCGCAGCGTCATGTGCAAGCTCAACAATATCGGCGAGCTGCTCGGCGGTAGGGTTTTTGCAGGTAGCGCCATCGGACAAGATAATACGACGACCGTCAGGAAACTTCGCTACAAAGAGACTCGAGAAAGTCTTCTTCCCTTCTGCGACACCAATCGTGTCACGCGTCGCTAGAATCACGTCGCGCGTCGAATAATCGATACCAGCAACCATCGCATCTGCTTCGCCATCCTTAACTTTCGTAGCGGCCGTCGATAAATCCGTATCGACCAAGACTGGCTCACAAATTTCGCCGAGGCGAGTTGCAGCTTCTTTTACATATTCATTGTTTACTTCTGGAAAAATGACTTTATACATATGCTTATTTTACCATGCTAGACTTCGCTGAGCTCAAGGATTAGTGCGCTCGGATTATATTTATCAGAAATGTCGCTACTGAGTTTCATAAAATCTTCTGCATATTCTTTTTGATATTGTTCGAGCAGCTTCTGTTTTTCAACGAAATTTTCTTTCGGACAGACCGACACGCAAACAGCAGAATTCTTGGCAAGTTCAGCAATTTTATGCGCAAAAGAATCAACGCGATTGCGGAGCTCTTTATATTCTTCCGTTTTCAAATTCGCCAACGCATCGCTAAGCCTCTGGAAAGATTGTTGAATTTGATAGAAGCTGACGGCATTTAATTTATCGACATCTACTTCATCTAATTCAAGTAGCAAGCTATCAAGTGCGGCATCCAATTCAAGCAATTCGTTGATGCTTTCTTTGTTACTCGCGAGGGTATTATTATATTCTCGCAGTTTCGACGATAGTTCAATTTGATGAACGCGAGTATAATCATTTTCCGTGAATTCATTCAGGGTACTTTGAAAACGCGAAATCGAATTATCATACAAAGTTTTATTGCCAGATTTGAGTGCGGACGAAATCAAGCTAAGCTCAACCGATAATTCTTCTGACGTCTTTTGCGCCTGCTGATAATCGTGATGATTCTTGGCCGTAAAAATCGCAATCATTTCGGCAGCACAAAATACAAGGACTAACACAAATAATAAAATCGCATAATTGCGGCGACGAATCTCGGTTTGTTTTTTACTGCGCGTCGACTCGCGATTCAGCTTGCGGATTTGGCGTCGTACTTTGCTCATCGCATCCCCTTTATAACATTACTGACTAAGTTCGCATAAGCCGCACGGCCTGCCGGATTTAGATGAATATGATCGGCATACATGAGCGACCAGTTGTCGTGCGATACTTCCCACCAATCGGCGATATAGACATTATTATTTTTATTAGCGAAAGACTTGAGGGCGGCATTTTGTTCGTCGCGCGGCTGAAGTGGACCAGCATAAGCTGTCACCAGAATAAACTTGTGGCCAGAACCGGCAACATTCACGATGTCCTGCAAAATCTGGTCTGTAATTGTTCGCTGGTTCGTAGCAAGACTGACAACGATTGTTCCTGGAAGCTTTCCAGAAGCAGAATAACTAGACAGAATGCCAGTGGCAGTTTCGATGCCACGGTTTTCTTTTGCATCGACAAATGATTTTGCGATTGTTGCCTCAATGGCCTGCTTTGCGCCTAGTGTCACCGAATCACCGATTACTAATACTTTAGCTTCATTCGCATTTGCCGCCGCTAGCGAGCCACTCGGTGCGGGCAGAGTTTCTGCATTTTGCGCGAGCGTTAATTCTGTGTTCATAATATTTACCGTGCTCTCCAAGATTTGAGTCGCATTAATAAAATCCGTACTATTCGAAGCGTTCATAATTAACTCGGCACTACTATGGTTAGATTCTTCCTGGCTGAGTTGTTCGGCGATACTTGAAGCGCGTGGCGCACGAATTAGCGTGACGGTTGTCGCCGCGACAAAACATGCCGCGATACTCGCATAACTAATCTTGATAGCACGTCGAGATTTGCGAATTTTTCTCCATAGATTTTTAATTCGGAAGAACTCGAATAGTATAGATGATAGCGCGAAACTAATTATGACATTAATTAACGCGTATCCCCAACGCGCCGTATCGGACGGTAGTAAGTGAGGGAGCAAAATCATAAGCGGCCAATGGAGTAAATAAACTCCATAGGCAAGATTACCTAAGCCCTCTAAAACACGCACGACATTTCTAGTCTTGCGACGTTCACGGATGTTGCGCTGAAGCTTAATAATGCAGGCAAGCATCACGATAGTTAGAAATGTCGTGAAAGGCAAAGCAAAGATAAAGGCGAAGCTACTATCGTAATGTACTCTTAATGCTAGGACTACCATAGCAATACTACTAAGCAGCAGGCCGGCCGTCGGAATTCCTTTGACAGTACGCGGCGTACGTGGGACGAAGAATTTAAATACTGCAAACGCTCCACCAATACAAAATGCCGTCATATGCGAATCGAGCGCGAAGTAGGCGCGATTCTGCATTTCGAACAATCCACCATAACATGCCATTAATACAAGCGATGCAAAGCCGAGAGCGAGCAAAGTGACGCCAAAGAACTTTATCGCATCACGCTTCGTTTGAAAAATTTTGAGATGAATTTTTAAGATTAGCGGCAATATTATGTAAAGTTGGAACAGCAAAGCAAGGAACCATGTGTGCTCGAAAATATTCGGAAGATAGGTATTCTCGTAATTGCCGCCCGTAATTAGCTCGGCAATATTTGTCGTAAAAGTCAGAGCGGTAACCGTATTCTGGCGGGCGCCCGTCAGAACATCCGGCGCAATAAAAATACCAAGCGTAAGCGAGAAGATTACTACCGCAAGTAAAGTTGGATACAGCCGCTTTAAGCGAGACTTAATAAAATCTAAATATTTTAATTCCCGATTCGCATCAACCTGATTAATTAGTTTCGACGTAATTAAATAACCTGAAAGGCAAAGAAATATTTCGACTGCTAGGAAACCACCGGGCATGAATTCGTGAAATAGATGATAGGTAACGATAAATATTATCGCAAAAAAACGAAGTGAATTGATACCTACCAACTTATGCATGCTTTAATTATATAGAGTTTGCAGGCAGATTAAAAACTTAAGCGTGTTCTTTATTGGCGTTTCAATAATTTAGCCAGAACGATTGCAGCGAACACTCCAAAAGACGAAACGATCGTTAGGTTTGGAAGTGGGTTTTCTTCATTGGTTTTTGGATTATTTGTCGGCTTTGTCGCAGGATATTCGGCCGGAATATTTCCATCCGTACCACCATCATCGCCGCCGTCGTCATCGCCATCTGAACGAAGACGATAATAGAAATCTACCGTCTGCTCGTCAACCGTATAGATTTTTTCGACTTTCTTTGGATCAGTAACTAGTAGATAGCGAGGGAAGGATATAGCCTCAATGGTAAGCTCTCCGTCAACAATGCCAGTAAAATCTTGCGTGCCGATTTCTTCATTTGTATCAATATCAATATATCGAACATGAATGACGCCGGTTTTCTTGCGATATTGAATCGTGACCGAATAGTCGCCCTCGCCAATCGAACAAGTACTAGTCTCCGGAAGCGAAGAAACTTCGTACTTTTCGTTCGTCGTTAATATATATGCCGAACAATCGAAAGTATCACCGATATAGCCATTTACGACCGTGTCTTCATATAGTTTCGTCGAACCATTTACGTAATGATGGATGGTTGTACGGCCAGTTTTTCTAGCGGCGGAAACTGCAACCGTATGATTCGCTATAACACTATAAAATGGATACTGATAGCGTGTTTTTGTTTGGTCGGTGCCACTATAAATAACCGTCCCGTCGACTTTTACTTCATTGATATAGTAACCGTCAGCGGCCGACATATTGATCGTCTTATCTTCTTTCCAGAGGACAGAATTATCCGAAGCATCTATCGTAGCCTTACTTGCATAATCCCCATATTTCGAAGTTGTAATTTTACTAGTCTGTAGGAAGCCCATTGAAGTAGCGCAATCGCGACCATGCCAAATAAAAGTGCTCGAAGCGCTATTTGCGAGATAGCCAACACCAGAGCGCACCGTATTGTCGTCCGAAGCAGTAGCACGGAACGAAGTATTTGCACCATAATTCGATGAAGTAATATTTAATAAAGTATCAGGCTCGACGAAGACGTTGCCATATACGCCATTTGCGAGCATAATCGATTCGACGAATGGCCCATCATAAGTCGCCCGATTGTCCGTAGTAAAATCATAAACATCAAGATCAGTCCAGCGAAATGGGATTAATTTATCTGTAACCGGAATCTCCGTTCCGGGACGGACAACTTTCGCCTCCACAGTCATTTCAACTCCGTGGTTGCGTATAATCGAACTATTGATACTCGAGCGCCCAAGAACTTCCTGCTGATTATTCGCCTCCTGCAATGCCGTCCATGCCGAAAGTGCACGCCCATTGAATAAACCGACCGGTTTCGTAATCGCCCGATTGGCACGATTTTCGATTCGAATTTCCCTGAAATAGAGCATTAAATCGAAAGTATTATTGCTTGCATCAACGACTTTTCCAGGATAGCGCATCGTAAAAGGATCCACTAAGACGACAGCCGAATTAGCATCGATGCCGCCATCATACATTACGTATTTTTCGCCTATGCCCGTCGCGGCAGAATTCGCCTGAAGCACTCCGGCAAAAGTTACATAATCGTAAAAATCTTTGTCGGCAATCATTCGACCATTTGCCACATCTTCGGCAGTATATTTATAAGTATCTCTAAGAATGATGTTTCGATTATTTGAAGTAAAGGTATTTTCGTCCAGAGCAGCAGTCGAAGATAGCTGGACCGAAGCGGCACCGAATTGGTTTACGCCAGTACGGCTGACTACTATATCAGCCGCGTTCGTTGTTTCGCTTGCGGCAAACATTTTGAGCGCTGTAAAAGAAAGCATCAAGAAAGCGCCGACAATCAAAAAAACAAAAGAGCTTTTAGAGAGTTTTGACCTTCGTTTATTTTTCATGTTTATCTCTCTTATTTTCTGCAATGATAGCATAAGCGGAATAAAAAGTCAAGCTTCTGCTACAATAGAGCTATGGATCAGACATTTTTCTTTTATGATTTAGAGACATCAGGCCTTAGTCCGCGCGCGGATCGCATCATGCAATTTGCGGGCCAGCGAACAACGATGGATCTAGAGCCAATTGGCGAGCCAATTAATATTCTCGTAAAACTAGCGAATGATACTCTGCCCAGCCCAGATGCAATTATGGTAACCGGCATTACACCGCAAAGCACTCAACTTGACGGCCTTACTGAAGCCGAGTTCTGTAAATATGTCTTGAAGGAAATATTTACTCCCGGCACGGTTGTCTGCGGATATAATTCGGTGCGTTTTGACGATGAACACATGCGCCATTGTTTCTGGCGCAATTTCCAAGATCCATACGAATGGCAATGGAAAGACGGACGCAGCCGCTGGGATATGCTCGACGTCGTGCGAATGACGCGCGCACTTCGACCGGAAGGAATTAATTGGCCCGTCAAAGATAGCAAGGCGACAAACCGCCTCGAATTGATCACGAAGGAAAATGGAATTTCGCACGAGAATGCGCATGATGCATTGGCGGACGTGAATGCCTTGATCGACGTAACGCGTCTAATTCGCGACAAGCAGCCGCAGCTCTATAATTACTTGTTCAAGATGCGCGAAAAGAAAGCCGTACAGCAACTAGTGAATCTCCAAAACCCAACACCATTCGTTTATTCTTGTGGCCAATATTCGAGCGCGAACGAAAAAACAACAGTTGCCTTCCCGATTGCGCCGGCAAAGAATGGCAATGTACTTGTGTTTGATTTGCGCCACAATCTCGACGAATTGCTCGAACAAGAAGAGCCAAAATTCTATCCAATCGTAAAGGAGCTGAAGTACAATCACTGCCCAGCCGTGGCGCCGCTTGGCGTACTCGAACAAGGTGACGGCTGGAAGAAAATCGGCCTAGATAAAGGGACAGTTGAGAAAAACTTAAAAGCGCTACTCGCACATCCTGATTTCATCGAGCGAATGCGGAGCGAGAATGAAGAGCGTGCAGATTTTCCGCCAGCACCAGACAGCGAAAGCGCTCTTTATGACGGATTTCTAGATGCGCCAGACAAAACAAAATGTCTTGCAGTCGCTAGCGCATCGGCAAACGAACTTGCGGATTTTCATCCCGATTTCAATGATCCGCGCTTGCCAGATTTATTACTGCACTACAAGGCGCGCAACTTCGAGAATTCCCTTTCCGAAGACGAGCATAAAGCCTGGGAAAAATATCGTGTCAAGCGCCTAAAATCGCAGGCGAATAATTACATCAAGCGAATCCAGGAATTGTCCGAGGCGGGCGCTGATCCATTCTTACTCGAAGAATTGCAACTTTGGTACCAATCGCTGCTGCCGTATTAATTTGAGGCATGGGAAAAGGCCGACATTAAGTCGGCCTTTAAAATACGAACCTACATTTTTGCTCTTACGAGCGGATTGAGTTTCTTATAGCTAATCTTTTTGATACACATGTATCCAGCACCGACAAGTAAAGCAAAGCAGCTGCAAGCTGGTGAAGCGACAAAGAAATCAACATAGAGCATGTTAGTTTTAGTATTCGCTCTCAATATGTTGGCTGCTAATTGAGCTATTCCGTCGTAGTAGCATAAACCAAACACCACTAAAACTGCTGTTATAGCTACTAATGTCTGAGACATATTCTCTGCCACTTCATGGCGGTGCTCTTTCTTATAAAAAGCGCCCGTCAATACCGCGATAGAAAATATCACTGCAACCGTTACTAACATAGCAACTGGAAACGATGGTCTAAAAGATGGCTGATAATAATCATTAATATTCATAGTATTGTCCTCCCCTACATATATATAATATTTACATTTATCTGCAGTCCGAGGTGCGACCGGTGTCGTACGTCAAACTGCAGATAAATGCCAGGGAGAACAGTTGAATGTAGGTTGCTAACGATCAATGATATTCATGGAGAACATCATGATTAGATTATAGCACAGATTAGCGAAAAAGTCAATATATGCTTATGCTATTTTCAGAGGTGGAATTATTTTTACCCCTGTTTTATAGGGGTGATTTTCGATTAACTATTCATTTGTTCGCGGAGAGATTGTCCGTAAAGCTCCTTGTAGAGGTTTTCAAGATCATCTGGAACTTCTGGCTTAGTTGGTTTCTCGATAAGCATTACGATAAATTTGAGTGGCGAATTGGCCGGAATCGTAACCGCGCCACCGCTCTGCTCCTGATCGCCATAGCCAAGAACAGCAGGAATCGTAATCTCGCGAATGCCACCAATCTTCATACCATCAAGACCCTCAATCCAGCCCTCGATCATACGGTCAGAGCCATCAAGTGGCGACTTGAGTGTAGTGGGGTTTTTCGGGTCACTAAAGGAAGAGTCGAAAATCTGCTCATCGGATAGGAAGCCAATATAATAAGCGGCGTAATTCACGTCGGCGGAAGTAACGCTACCGTCTTCGCCATAAGTATTCTTGATTTCGCGACCAGTACCGACAACGAGATCTTTCGTTTCGAGCGTACCGACGTTTGCGGCATTGAACGCTTTTACATTAGAGAGATATGGTTTGAAAGTATCAAAGTATTGCTTCGATAATTCATTAGCCTGCTCATTCAGCTTGAGCTGGTATTGGCTATAGAGATTGCTGAGCTCAGTCTGCTTCTCTTGGTCAATCTGCGACTGCGTCTCGGCGTTCTGGTAATTTAGAACGATGCTGACGTAGAGCGCAAAGGTACTAAAAAGCATGAATGCGGCAATCGCGAGGATGATTAGGCGCTGTTTTCCGGTAGTTTTTCTTTCTTCGTTAACGATCATATTACCTCCGTCCACCCGTTATTTTATAGCTTCTAATTGTTTCATTATACCCTGAATCTCTTCTTTTGTCAGAGTTTTCTCTGGTGAAGAGAACTCGAGATGGAAGCTCAGATTCTTCGTCTCGCTGCCCTCGGCCTGATAGATTGAGGCTGGCTCTAGCGAGTAAATGTAGCCGTCCAAGACTGCGCGAATAGCAGATTCAATTTTGGCATAATTCGTATCGGCAGGGACCGTAAGGGTAAGGTCGCGAGAGACGGATGGATAGTCGCTAATGCGGAAATCCTTTGAAGCGACAGAACGCTCGGCCTTGAGAAGTGCACGAAGATCAAGCTCAAAAGCGGCGACGCCGGCTGGAAGTTTGAAGCCGCGTAAGATGCGAGCTTGAATTTCGCCGAGATAGCCAAGAACAGTCCCCTCGGCTGTCTTGATAGTGGCGGAGCGCTTTGGCTCGTAATAGCCGTGTACGGAATCCGCCGCAAAAGCCTCGATAGTGTACTGAATATTCAGGCTAGCGAGGAGACTCTCGAGATACTTCTTTGCCGTGTAGTAATTACTCTTCCCCGCTTGGTCGACGAAGAGGAAGCCGAGTTCATGGCGGCTGGCTGGCACGCCATCAGCATCAACATTAAGGTCGCGCGGATAAACTTGGTTAAATTCGAAAATCGCAAAGCGGTCGTGGCCGGCGCGTAAGTTGCTGTAGCTTTTATCAAGAAGGCTCGGGACGATGCTCTGGCGAATGAACTGCAAATCCGGCGAGATAGAGTTAACAATCTTGTAGGCGTTGTCTGGATTTTGGCCGACTTTCTGCATGAGATCGCCGTGAACGAAGCTATAGGTCAAAACTTCGTTTGCACCGCGGGCAGAAAGATGATTGCGAAGCTGAGTCTTTAGCTCGTATAGAGAGTTCGGATCGGCGGTCGCATGAAGCGGAAGTACTGGCGCGATATTATCGAAACCAGAGAGGCGGCCAACTTCCTCGATGATATCTTCGGCGATATGGATATCTGTGCGCCAGAATGGAACAATGACATTGATCTTGTCGCCATCGATATGAACATTAAATTCGACGTTCTCAAGGATAGTCTTGACCTGCTCGTTCGTGAAGTCAGTGCCGAGAAGATTATTAAGCTGCGTGAGCGTTAGCTCGACATTGATTGGAGTCGAAGCGGATTTTTGCGTATCGAAGAGTGCGAGTGGCTTGAGATATTTACGAACCTTATCGGCGAAGCGAAGAGCGACCGCCTTAGTCTGACCGGCTGGCTGACCTTTCGTAAAGCGAGTGATTGCCTCAGAGAAAATACCGTGCGCCATCTGAGTTTTGCGGAGATTATAAAGACTGAAGGTTGCGGATTCAAGAATGACGCGCTTAGTCTTCTCGTCGATTACAGTCGAAGCTCCGCCCATTGCACCGGCGAGAGCAACTGGAACGTTATTACTCGTAATGATGATGTCATCCGTATTCAGTTCTACGGTAGTGCCATCGAGAAGCTCGAGAGTCTCGCCTTCTTTTGCGGCGCGGACAATAATTTTCGGATGCTTCGTGCCGCCAACTTTGACAAATTTGTCATAGTCGAAAGCATGAAGTGGCTGGCCGAAGGCGAGCATCATCATGTTCGTCGCGTCGACAATCATATTAACTGGACGCATGCCAGAACGAGCTAGCATTGTCGACTCAAAATCCAAGTAACGTTTGACGCCGTCTAGATTAGACTCGAAAACGATTGCCGTATAACGAGGACAAAGTTTCTCATCAATTTCAATATCGAGCTTTACTTTTGGATCATTCTTGAAATTCTGCTCCGGATTAAAGTACCAATCTTCCGTCACATGTTTCTGGCCAAGAATGCCAGCAACTTCACGGCGGAAACCGAGAATACCAAAAGTATCTGGGCGATGCGTGAGCGATTTGTTTTCAATATCAAGAATCTTGTCGTCGAGACCGCCAAAAGTAGCCGAGAGAGTTTTGCCTGGCTTTGCCCAGACTGGATCGAGCTCGACAATACCAGTATGATCGTCGCCAAAATCCAATTCGTCAGCGCCAGCCATCATGCCGTAGCTATCATATTTGCCGAGCATCTTG
This sequence comes from uncultured Candidatus Saccharibacteria bacterium, assembly GCA_946411935.1. Taxonomy (GTDB): domain Bacteria; phylum Patescibacteriota; class Saccharimonadia; order Saccharimonadales; family Saccharimonadaceae; genus UBA2834. The sequence continues at coordinate 10,844 of CAMKFS010000026.1, forward strand.
CGCATGCCAATCTTAAATGGCTCGTCAGTACCAAAAGTCTGCGGAACGATTGCGCCCGGTGCAATCCAAGCCGCGAGCATGCCTTCATGAACATTTGGCGCGCCGCACATGACCTGAACATAGCCATTTTCGTCACGCTCGACATCTTTTGCGATGCCGCCGTCGTCGACTTTACAAAGAGTAAGATGAGTGTCTGGGATTTTCTCGCAATATTTTACTTCGACGACATAGATTTTGTCGTATTTGCCAGTTTGGTCGATCACGCCCTCAACTTCTACGAGGCGAGCGCCGATTAATTTGACGAGCTCTTCGTCGGAAATACCGTCGAGTTGCAGACCGCCCTTGAGCCAATTCATTGAAATTAACATGCGAACTCCTTTAAGAAATCAAGTTTTGCGGATTCGAAATTGCGAACATCGTTGAGGCCATAGCGAAGCATGACGAGGCGATCAATACCGCCACCCCATGCGAAGCCTTGGTATTTGGTCGGATCAATGCCGGCTTCTTTGAGAACATTTGGATGGATCATGCCGCAGCCGAGCATCTCGAGCCAACCGTCACCTTTGCCACCGAGAGATTTCGGCTTTTCGATGAGGAATTCGAGGCTAGGTTCGGTGAATGGGAAGTAGCCTGGCTGAGTCTTGATGTTGAGCTTCTGACCGTAGTACTTCTCGAAGAATTCGCGAAGGATGGCGAGCATGTTACCGAGCGTACAATCCTCGGAAACATAGACGCCCTCACACTGGTAGAAAGTGTGCTCGTGCGTGGCATCGACATCTTCGTTGCGATAGACGCGGCCCGGAACAGCAACGGCAATTGCCTTGCCCTCGGCGAGCTTGTAAGCGTTCGCCTTGAGGACGCGATTTTGCATCGTGCTGGTGTGAGCAGGTGGAATAAAGCCTTCTTCGGTGCGGAAAGTATCATAACCATCACGTGCGGGATGGCCCTTCGCAAAGTTAAGGCTATCAAACATATGATATTCGTCGTCGAGCTGGACGGATTCGGCGATGTCGAAGCCCATGCTCTGATAGATCGCGATAACGCGGTCAAGCTCGGTCATAAGTGGATGCTTGCTGCCAAAGTCTGCTGTCAAAAACTGTGGAAGCTCTCCGTTAATATCGCAAGGAGCGCTAATATCTAGCGGCGCGACGTCTTCCTGTTCGGCAGCGGCCTCGGCGGCTGCGATTTCGGCGTTTATTTGCT
>CAMKFS010000027.1 GCA_946411935.1 uncultured Candidatus Saccharibacteria bacterium
GGAGACGTCGCAAACACTATTTTCGGACTTCGTATTAAAAATGGCGAAAGCATCGTCAGCGCTTCAAAGATGAGCTGGATTAACACTTATCGAGTATTCCGCGGATGCACCAACACTAGAGCAAATGGCGAATATAAATACGCATTCGCAAAGGATTACTTGTATTTCGCTGGATATGAAATCGCGAAAAAAACGAATCCGAAGTATTTGCAATTTGCCAGTATGGAAATACCAGAAATCCGCTATCTCGATTCACTCGGATTGCTCGGAGAAGCACGCTACGAGAATCAGAATGCAGTTGAACGTATCAAGGCATTACTCCTTTCACGAGAATAGGTCCTACTAGTTATTCCCTATTCTTACAGCTCGGGCTTTTGCTCGAGCTGTTTTTATGCTATAATAGTTCTGTTATGGGTCGCTAGCTCAGTTGGCTAGAGCGCCTCGTTTACACCGAGGAGGTCGGGGGTTCGAGCCCCTCGCGACCCACCAGAAACAAAAGAAAGACCTAAAGGGTCTTTATTTTGTTTCTGCTAGCTTCACGAGCGAGGGCTGCGGACCCGGAGGGTTCGCGCGAGCAAGGAGCCGAGACAAGCAAAAATGCTTGCATTTTTATTTGCGAGGCGACGCAGCGAACCAAGGCTTTTCATTTGAAAAGCCGCTGGCTCTCGCGACCCACGATAGTCCTAAAACGTCCAGCTGCATTATCTACGGAATTATTCATGCAAAAATTATACCATAACCATCTCAAGCTCAGCAGAGATGTTAATCACCTTCTTTTACTAGTACACCGTTTTCTTTTCTTTTGTATACTCGTTTTTCATTAATCGCCATCTTCTTCCGGATCTCCTCGCCAAGATCTACCCCTAGCATTTCCGATATACCTAATAAATAAATCCCCACATCGGCTAGTTCAGACCCCAAACCCTCTTCTTTCATAAGCCATGCATGGTAGGCCTCGCCAACCTCACCATATAGCAGGCAAAATTCAAAATTAATATCGGTCGTATTGAAACCGTGCTTTACTTTGTTTGCAAATACGCGCTTCTGGTCATCCGTCGTTTTCATATTTCATACTCGTATATTTCGCCATTCTTAAAATGGATTAAACTCATAATATCAGTATTCTTATTATAGCCAACAATATTAAAATGAATTGTTTTGAGCATTCCACCATGTCCAACCACTAAAATCGTTGCATCCGAAGCATGCTTCTTTTTAATCTTATCGAGGAACTTCTTTCCCCTCTCGAATACCTCCATCAGCGGCTCCATCCCCATCTCGTTGTCATGGTAATCGAGTCTCCAATATTTAAGCCATTCATCTGTCGGCGAAGTCCCCTCATATTTACCAAAACTCCGTTCTATTAGCAAATCGTCCGTCTTAATTCTGCATCTATCTCCGACAATAATCTCCGCCGTTCGTTTCGCCCGAATTAGCGGCGACGAATAACAAACATCAAAAACCAAATCCTTCGTCTTATCCCTTAGCGCTTCCGCCTGCGCAATTCCATTCGTATTTAGCGGAATATCAGTCCGACCCTGCGCAATCATTTGGACATTCCAATTCGTCTGACCATGCCTTACAAGATATAACTTCATGCCCCCTATTATACTCCTTGACAAATACTCAAAAAATGCTAAAATATCGAATGTAGGAGGTGGGAACTATGAACTTTTCTAAAATTTTAGTCAGTGATTTTGATTACACTATAATGGAGCACGGAAACCCGCAGATGACCGCCGAAAATCTTCAGGCCATCAAGCGTTGGCGCGAAAAAGGCAATCTTTTTATCATCGCATCAGGCCGAAGTTTTCCAAGTATAAAACTTGAGCTTCCCAATTTCGCCGAGTATGCCGACTTTCTCATTTTAAATGACGGTGCCACTATTATCTCTTCTAACGGCACAAAAGTTCATTCTGATCGCATGAACGAAAAGCTCGTAGAAAGTTTCAAGGATGCCCTGCTCGCTCAATCTCTTCGCGGAAAATATGCAATTATCAGCTACTATGGCGATCGCGAACTCAACTACATCAAGCCTGACTGCTGCAAATTTCGTCTATGGTTTAAATACCTCGAAGATTGCCGGGCAGTCGAAGCCGTCATCAAAAATCAATTTAGCAGAAAACTTCAGAGTATTCTTTATCCAGACGTTGACGGAAACCACGACACCAGACTCGACTGGATTAGCAACGATCTGCTAAACACACTAGAAGTTAACTGTTACGGAACCGACAAAAAGGCCGCTCTGGATCGTCTTCTCGATACACTCCGTGTCCACAATCTAGACAACAAAGTGATTACGATTGGCGACGACTACAATGATCTAAATATGATCGAATCATATAACGGCTACACGCTTGAGCATGCTCGCCCAGATGTCCTCAAACGCATACCATCAACACATATAATCAGACATCTAAGCAATTTAATCACTGACCAACTCAAAGCTCTCGCCTAAGGCGGGAGCTTTTTATACGATCATAATATAAACATAATAAGCCACAAAAAGCATCACCATAAATACCCCCTCTTTCCGCGTAAGTTTCTTATTGCTTCTGCCAAACACATAGTAAGTAATCGCTGCAATTAAAACTACTAGCGTATCCACAATCCCAAAACTGCCCGATTCGTATCCGCCAAATATCAGTGTCGGCAAACCAAGTACAATACAGATATTAAATATATTCGTACCAATAATATTCCCTACCGCCAAATCAAACTCGCCCTTCTTTGATGCTCCAACCGTCATCGTTAATTCCGGAAGCGACGTGCCGATTACGATCGCTGTCATCGCAATAATCTTCTGCGATATTCCAATCTCGCCCGCGACCGCCACCGCATTATCGACAACAATATTCGCCGCCAGTGCAATCGTAATCAAACTCAAAATAATATATACAATCGAATATCCAGTAGTATACTTCGTCTTCGGCAATCGCCCTCGCCTCACTTTTTTCACATGCACTGCGAAGAAGATATAAAGCATAAACAAACCAAACAATGCCAACAGAACTACTGCATCCCATCTACCGAGACCATTATTCCTACCAAAAAACACCGAATCATTCAGTACAAAGAAGAACGCCGCCGAAACTAAAACAAGAAGCGGCAGCTCGCGCTTGACTGTCTGCTCTTTAACTTCAATCGGCTTTACGATCGTCGCAATCCCCACAATTAGCAAAATATTCACAATGCATGAACCAATCACATTCGCCAATGTCATATCGACATTTTTCGTCGCAATCGAAGTAAACGAAATCGCCAGTTCCGGCGCACAGGTACCAAAGGCTGCAATCGTCAATGCCACTAGCATCTTTGGAACTCTCATTCGTGTAGCAAATGATGACGCTGCATCGACAAAAACATCAGACGCCTTTACAAGCGCTACAAGACCAATTACCAGCATGATTAGATTCAGAGCCAACATCTGATTATATTCTACCCTATTTCGCTTATGTTTTAATCAAAAACCCTTCGCGTGATATAATAGTAATTAGCCATGGGGTGTTAGCTCAGTTGGTAGAGCGATTGGTTCGCAATCAATAGGTCAGGAGTTCGAATCTCCTACACTCCACCATTCCAAGAATGGTCCTCTGGACCATATTTTTTATTGGCGCAGAATTACAATATTCCGCTTCTCATGCATATCACGATCGCATGTCGACAACACTATCGCTGCTTCATTATAGCCACTAATCCTAATTTCTCTATACAGTTCATCTTCGGCATCAATTTCTCGAAAATCAGCAACTTCTAACCGCATTCTCTTCCCGCCCCTCAAAACCAAAATCGCTTCACGATGTTCTTCTAAAAAGCCCCTATCTTCATATTTAGCCAACTCCGAAAACATCAAATTTCCATTCATTCTATGCCCATAAATAATTGCTACTTTATCTGAAAAATCACTCGCATTCCGATAGTCTAAAAACACCGCTCCGGCCGCCGAATCCCGCCCTAGAAAATCATGCGATAAATACCATTTATTATCACTCGCTTGCATTACTGGATAATCAATATGCGTACCATTAATTCTCAGCCAAGCCACCTGTCCACTTTTCCATTCGAACACATTTTCATCGACTCGGCTTCTTAATTCTTCCATCTCGCTCAAATCCCGCTCAAACGCGCCCGTATCAGTCAAAAAATACATACTTAAACCAAAAACCATTAAGGCCACTCCCGCCACCATCCCCATCCTTATTCCTAGGCGACGCAAGCGCCGCCTAGGAGTTCTACGATTATTCATTAAAAACTTCTCATTATTCTTCTAGTAATTACAAATCCACTCAAGCCAAAGGCCGCAATAATCAAATACGGCCACGCCTCCACGAATACGCCCGTATTCACAGAATTATCCTTGATATTCACGATCGTCGTAGCATTCGTTATGGCAAAATCATCGGTGCCAACCGCATGTGCCGTTTTCGTTCGTTCAGCCACATTTTCGTCATCTATCGCAACCGCATAACCATCATTTGCGTCAACTTTTTCTATTGTATAGTTAAGCCCTGTTGGCAGCTGCATTGAATTCTCACCGTCTTTAGTCGCCCTGAGACCAATCGTCGCCGTTTGTCCATGTTTCAAATAGACATACAAAGTATCTTCATTGCCCGTAGCGACATACTTATCGTTCGTCATAATCGTCTCGCCATTATACTCTACTTGCGAGTCCTGACCATTAATCTCGATCTCTGCGCGCTCGCCCACACCCGACATCTTCACGGCATATTTGAACACCTTATCGGCATCCGCGCCTGCGCCTTTAACTTGATTTGTTAACGAAATATAAGTACGAATTGCCGGAGCCTCAAAACTAGCCACCAACGGTACTTTTGCATTCTCTTTGTAGCTATAAAGCTGATCCATTAACTCGACCCGCAACTCTCCTGTAGGATTCTGATTGCTATCAAGAACATTGGAGACTTGGAACAAAATATCATATTTATTCTCAGTATCCTGCATATAATTTGTCGGATCATCTACACTAGCCTCTTCAATCGTAAGAGCGTAGTTACCGACTTTCGAAAATCGCAAATACTGCAAAGCAACTCTGCACTCCCCCGTTATACTATTATCACTATTAGCAAAATTATTAACGCCAATCGAGATATTTTTCTGCACGCCGCCAATCGGCGCAGGATTTCCCTCTTTTTCTATAACGTGATAGTTAACTCTCGCGTTCGTTCTGCCGTATACATTCGTAATCTTTCTCATAATCGGGATCGAAATCGTATCGTTTAACGAAAATTTCGCAACTCCCACTTCCGCCGATGCGCGAGGCACAAAAACCATCGCCGCCACGAAAGCCGCAATCGCCGCGGAACTCACTAAAATTTTTCTCATAAAACTCCTATAATTATTACTTTTATAAAGCAACAAAAACTACTCACGGACCTCGCATTTTTACCTCCACATTTGTTATGCAATAAAAATATCGCAGATTCGATAATCTGCGAAGCGTAAGCACAATGTTTTATGCATTTTTTACAAAAAGTGTTTTAATATTACTTTTTCACCGCCTTATCCGTAACGTCAAATTTCTCCATATAGAGCCCCGTCGCCAAGCGCGTCTGCGAATAGAACGCACAGAACGACGAATATAAAATCGAAATCATTGGCGCCAACACCCACTGAAATATCATCATCACGTGGCGCGTCTTACGGTATTTCTTTGGCTTTGGTGGGAGCATTTTAATCGATAGTATCAATGAAATGAAAATACCGAATGTCGCCACCAATTCAACATAGCCGACAACGACAGGCAAACTATGCGAGATTAAGTCACGCGACTGCGCATTGAAGATTAGCGGCACCCAACCGCCAAAGGCAATGATCGGAGCAACTGCTGCCAAAGTTACATGACCATCAAGCAGACGAATAAACTTCGGCAAAATAGAATATAACGGAATCGTACGCTTCTTCGAAGTCATATAATCGCCGACATAAGCTACATCGCTCGCGCCATAATCCCAACGGCGAAGTTGAACCCACTGCGCCTTTAAAGTCTTAAATAACGTATCTGACAAAACCGCATCCTGATAAATCGGCGCGCGAATTGGCAATACTTCGTAGTCGCCATCAAAATACAGCAATGAGCGCCAGTATTGATGACCATCTTCAACAATCGTCTTGACACTCCAGAAATTCATTTCTACGAGCGCATCAAGCGGCTGCGAGTGCGAAGCAAAATTGCGAAGGGTATGCGGTCGCATTGCTGAAATAATATTCCAGAATGAGTTCATCGATGCTACCACGCGCGTTACCGCCGGCGCATCCCAAATGTTATTCGTAAATAACGAAACTGGCTGATAGCTAAGCCTCTTCCTGTCCTCATGAACAATATACTCATAGGCAACTTGATCAAAATAAGTCTTATGCGGCCTATTATCGCTATCTAACGTCGTTACAATTACGTCGCTATAACGCATCCCCTTTTCGCGTACATACTTCTTCAAAATCTTACCAGCATTCGTAATGTTCCCGCCTTTACCAACAACCTCGCCTTTTACGCCATCAGGATGTTTAGCAAGGATAAATTCGCCAAACTTCTTCTTATAATTCTTCTCAAGCGTTTTTGCAACCATCTCCGCTAACTCACCACCACGCTCCTCATAAGCAAGCACAACAATCATTCTCTCTTTTGGAAAAGTCGTTTCAACTACCGACTCCAAAGTCGGAGTCAAGACGTCAAGCGTCTCGTTATACATCGTCACGATCACTGCATGATAGACTTGACTTGGCTTCGGGAAATAGCCCTCCTCTGCTGCAGCCACCATACATAGGTTACGTAAATGCTGCTCATGTCCATAAGCCGGACTTTTTGTCCCCGCTAATCGGTCATAACTATCCGCCGCATCTTCCAGGTCATTCAAACGCTTCGCCCAATCAACTTTCATGCCTTTTTTGAGCAGCTTATATCCCTGAACGGTGCGACCTGCAATTCCAACTGCCTTCACAAGGTTGACAATCACAATCGTTAGCATATAAACAGATGCCGCAATTGGCGACAAAATCGACAAAATAATCAATAGCGCCAACATCATGTAGCTCATAGTAGCCGGCAGCATCTCAAAAAAGCGATATTTTATCGTGCGCTTCCCACTCGGCAGCTCTATGACTTTCGACATTCTAGCCTTCCCCAACTATATTCAGTAAGAACCGAATCCCCACTATTAGAATCACTACTGAAATCAGCAGAAACAATCTTGCAATATCTTTGCCGCGTTTTGTGTATAATCTTGCTGCTATTAACGTATGACCAATACCGATTGCGATTGCAATCAACGAGAATGACAACAAATACCACCAATCACTCTGCGCGTAACCATTGTCAATATCAGAATAGCGCGCCCATATTTTCGCTCTGCCAGAATTAAGATTAAAAATCGGAATCAGAAATAGCCACAAACTAGTCAAAAAATTAACCGCCATCCAAATAAATAAAGCACGGTCCTTTTTTGCAATCGTCTTGAAATCTTCAGCTATTTCTTTCATGTGATTAACATTACAATTATACCATTTACCCTATAAATTGTAAAAAATGTATAAAACATTTACTGTTTTTAAGTTAATTTTTAAGTTCAACGAATAAAATACATACTAGAAAGGAGATCTATATGCAAAAAGAATCATCCAATACCAAAACCGACGATAACTTTCGTCTACCAAAGAACATATTAATGATTGCCGCAATCGTCGCAATCGGTGTTGCAGCCGGTTTTTCGATCGCCAGCACTCACAACACAGGCTCGGTTCAGGCTAACGCTATGGCAGGACAAGAGTCGCCGCAGGCTCCGGAACGTCCAGAACGGCCTGATCTAAAAGAAGAATTAGAATCAGCAGAAGAAGAGGCTACGAAAAAAGAAACAGCCACGGACGAAACCGAAGAAGAGTCAAAAGAATACGAAAAAACAGAACGTAAAGACCAAGAGCAGCATCCAGCAATGCCCGCACCAAACCAACAGCAAGCTTTTGCTCCAGGACAAGCTCCAGCGCCAGGCAGCAACGACCAGACTACTCAGATTATTCTCTTTAGCGTCGAGGCAATTGCGGCAGCCCTCCTTGTCATTTATCTAATTATGAGCGGCTTCAATAAGAAAAGCTTCAAAGAAACACTCTCATCAAGCGACAAGGCTTTAGTATTTATTCTAGGTAGCTTAGTACTTGCGGCTGCATTTGTTGGCGCCGACATCCTAATTGCCAACGCAATCAACCCAAAACCAGAACAAGCACAACTACAAGGTCAGCCAATGCCGATGCAGGGTCCTCAAAATCAGCCTCAAATTCGGCAACCTCATAACAATCAACAACGCCCGCCTAAACCAAACAAAAACTAATCAATAAAAATATCCCCCTCTACTAGAGGGGGATATTTTTTTATTTCTTAACGACCACGCTTTTTGTACTCTACTCTTTCGCGAACAGTGATTAGAATAAACAATGCGAATGAGGCGCCAAGTAATACTAAGAACCAAGGCGTAAAGTCATCATTCGTCTTAGGATTCGGTATAATTTCTTCCGGAACAATCGGATCTGGAGTCGGCTCTGGTTGCGGTTCTGGATCCGGATCCAATGGGTCAGTGATATAGAAATGCCAATGCGTAGAAGAAGTATCAGGATTATTAATATCACTGTAAGCCGAATCAAGGAAGGTTTCAACTCGCATTTCTTTCGACTCACCAGAATTGAAGGTGCCAAGCTTCACTGCATCAGTCAAATCAACGCCTTGTGAGCGATAATCTAGGCCCCTCAGCTTACCATCATAGAATAAAGAACCATCGAGATAAATCTTCATCTCAATATGTTCAATCAGATTATCGGCTTTAGCGGTGTTATTTTCTGAAGTAATCTTAAAATAAATATCATAAGTTTTCGATGTGCCATTTTCGACCGTGAGAATATCAGTATAAGTTTGCCCACCAGGAACCATATTCTCATGAATCATAAATCGATCATCGAATCGTTCACTATCGTAATAGATTTTGCCATCGGCCTCATAGATGTAAACTATGTTGCCTGCAGCAAAAGCGGGAGCCGCAATAAAGATAGTAGCGAGTATAGCTGCGATTATCTTTTTCATTGCGGTCTCCCTCTTTTTATTTTTACCTTTAATATATATTAGCTATTCAAGATCGTTGGAGCACCAGTCCACACGGTTGAATACTGATCAAACTGAACAGTTTCGACAGTCACAGTAAGAACATAAGTTGCCTTACCTAGGCCAGCAATGCTGGTGGTACAAGTCTTAGTCGTAACAGTATGGCCGTCGACGATGGTAGTAGTGCCAGTATCATCACATTGGCTATTTACAGGAATTTCTGGATTCAATTCAACACTAGTAAGGAAGCTAGATGTAGTCTCATTTGGAGCAAGCTTGGTCTTGTAATACCACTTACCATCAGTATGAGCAATCCAATCCCAAGTGCCATCGCCCGGATCACTGTAGTGAATAATTACAGCATTCTGAGGAATGTTAGCAGGATCAATCAAGAGAGCGGCCTTCTGCTCTGTGGTTAGGTCGTCGCTATAACCTTCACCATACCAAGCTTGACTGATCGAAGTACGAACAACAACATCAACGTTACCTTCATTCTTAGTAACGACGGTCTTTGGTGTGTTGGTGCCTGGAGTCCAGTTTGTTGGGCTCTCAAAGGTCTCAGTAGACTTAGTCTTATAAATAGCAGTCTTAAAGACGTTATCAAATGTTACTTCACTAGTGAAGTATGCAATCGTACCAGCGATCAAACCGACTACTGCCAGTGCGCCGAGAGCGATAATAGGTTTTTTATTCTTCATATTATTCCCTTTCTTTATAATATGTTTTATTTACTTGTTTATCTTTAATGAGCTAGGTCCTAATCATCTTTTTCATGCCCGCGACCTTTCTCGCTTACGCTTATCTTATCACTTTTTATGTTACTTAGCAAGAACTCCGCAATCAGAATTGCGATTAAAATCACAAACACCCATAAATGCTCATTAATAAACTGCACCCCAAAGCCTAAAATTGGAATTGCCAGACCGCCTACTTTGCCCTGGATTGCTTCATATGGGACAGCTTTACCATCCTCGATATTATTAGCATCACCTTGCGTAATAAATTCGCCATTTACTATTCTCTTTACACGGTGAGTTACGAGCGTATTGTTCATCTCGTAAGTAACAATATCATTATCATGTATTTCTTCCTTCGAAACCGGCTTGTAATAGATGATCGTCCCAACTTCATAAGTCGGTCTCATCGAACCAGAAAGTACAACCACAGGTTTACTGCCCGTGACCATCGGTAGGCAAATCAATGCATAAATACCGATAATGCCATAGCAAATATAACTCAGAATTCGAACGACAATCTTTAGAACTGCCACGTCGCTACCCCGTTCTCCACCGTAACAGTCTTACCCCAGAGCTCAAGAGCCGCTGCAGAATCAGCTTGTACCGCTTCAAAACGGAATGAAAGATCATAATTATAAATATTGTATGATTCGTCATTAAGCGCAATCGAAGAAAGGACCTGGACGCTATCTAGCGGCGCTAAAGTTCTGTCATAGTAATACCAACCATCACCACCATCGATAAATCTCTGGGCGAATTCATTTGTCCATGTCTTAGTTACAACATTTGCACTATTGCTGCCGATGTTGCTGATAACATTATTATCATTATCAGACCAAGTCTCACTATAGCCAATCCTCAGTAATACCGGGCTATTCGTATCGGCGTTATTATAGAAAGAAATCTCCTTTTTGCCAAAACCAGGATCGGAATCCTCAATAATCGACACACCACTCGTCGCGACACGTGCATGATTGCCAATCGTAGAAACATTACGGCTAATTGCATATACGGTAAATGAAACACCTAATACAACTGCAACCGCCAATGCTGCTACAACCGGAGTTGCAAACAAAAGTTTTTTATTTGTTTTTTGTTTGATTCTCTTCATGTCTTGACCTTTTATACAGCAATATTAACATAACCGAATTCAAAATGTCAATGCTTAAACAAAAAACGACCGCTCTGGGTCATTTTTTAATGAAATGGAGCCGTTGACTGGGATCGAACCAGCGACCTGCTCGTTACGAATGAGCTGCTCTGCCAGCTGAGCTACAACGGCATGTGACTATTATAGCATAATTTGCTTGATTTTTACTTTATATTCCTATATAATAATTCTGGTAAGGGCTCGTAGCTCAGTTGGTTAGAGCGCCTCCCTGTCACGGAGGAGGTCGCGCGTTCGAGTCGCGTCGGGCCCGCCATTACAA
>CAMKFS010000028.1 GCA_946411935.1 uncultured Candidatus Saccharibacteria bacterium
GGCGAAGAAAAGATTATCGATACCGAAGGTCGCGTTGACCGCTTCAAGGCTCGCGCTAAGAAGGCAGAGGCTCTCAAGGCTACTCGCGGCAACAAAGTCGCTAAGGCAAAGAAGGAAGCCGAGAAGAAGGCTGCCAAAGCTGAAGCTAAATAATAGATTTGGAGTTATAGATTATGGCACGCAAAACCAAAGGTAAGAAGGTCCCAACTGCAAAGTTGAACCGCAACAACAATCACAAACATAGCGAGAAGCGCAAACATTTCAACTTGCGCGACGGTCGCTAAAAAATACCCCCTCATTCGAGGGGTATTTTTTTGTTTGTCGGTGTTTTTACCAATGAATTATTTCTCATGATTGACATTTATAAGCATATGTAGTATAATAATAAGATACGCTTTGCTTCTCGAGGCGTAAATAATTAGAAATTCCGGGGGGAATAATTAAAATGGGAAGTAGAAATCTTAATAATAGGGCAACTCATTTTTATATGTATGCCGGTAACGGTATGAAGCTCATTGTCGAGCACGGCGGGATCTTGATTGGCGTTTGCGACGCTAGCGGTACTGAATATTGTTACGGTGATCGTATCGAGGTTACACCAGATAACACCGGCAGCGACATCAAAACCGCTGGTAGCGGAATAATCTTGAGAGTCTGGAATACAGACGACTGCTTCTTTGAAGTCCTAATGGACAACGGAGAGCGCGGTTTCATTCAGCCAAAATTCGTCAAGAAAAAAGTAGCATAAAAAATGCCCGCATCTCCAGCCAAATGGCTGGAGATATTTATTGCTTTAACGCACTTGGGTCGATAATATTGTCGACCTTTTTTTCTTCGATAATCTTACGAACATTCGCATTAGTTGGAGAAATACCTTGCTTCTTAAGCTGTTTGGCGATTTCGCGACCAAGACCAGATTCCTCCTCAGAATAAACGCAGCCGCAGTATTTTTGCATATAGAGTCCAGCGGCGCGCGCCTCATCCTGCCCCTCGCGCCAGCCTTCGCGGAAATCGCGATAGAGAAACTTAACACCATATTCCTTTGCCATTCTCTGCATGATTTCGGCAATAATATCATGTTTCTGATAAATGCTATATAAAAGAGTCGTCGTAATAGTATCATAACCATTTGCTTTGGCATACTCGAAAGCTTTGCGGAAACGTTTTGGATAACAATAATCCTCGCAGCGCGTATCGAGACGCTTCGGATCGACCTGACAAATGAATTCATCTAGGCCATATGCATCCTCAAGTACGAGCTCAACGTTTTTCTCGGCAGCATAATTCTTCAGGCAGTCGCGACGAGCCTTGTATTCGGAATAAGGGTGAATATTCGGATTATACCAAAATAGCGTCGGCTCGATATTCTCGGCACGAAGAGTTTTAATGCAGTAGACACTGCACGGCGCACAGCAGGTATGAAGCAATAGTTTCATGCCCTATATTCTATCACACTAGAGGCGAATCTTTGCGGCGGCGAGTTTGCGACCGAGTATGATGCTCGAAATCGAGCAGGCAAGAGCAGCGACACAAATTATCATAAAGGCGCCGTAGTCCGTCGTATTATCTGTGGTAGCCGGGTTTTCGACGACGAATTCTGCGACAATTCGAACATCGCTATTTGGCGCATAAAACTGATTATTTACGACCGGAATTAAGTTTCCAAGCGAATCATAAACCTTTATTGATTTAAGAATATAGCCCGGCGCAGGATTAGGCTTCACTGTGACGAGTGCACCGCGAAGCGTTTCTACTTTGTCGGCATCAATCGTACCACCTTCGGCTGGTTGCTCTATTTTTATTTCGCGGAATGGATAAACCGCCCTCATCGAATCAGCTTCTTCGATTTCACCGTGTCTCGTCGCAACATACTGCTCAACGCTATGCGTAAAACGACCGCCATAAACGAATTTATCGAAGTCTTGGCTCAGGATGGATATATCATCATTTGCCGCAATAAACACCGGCGGATTAGTAGCATCATCCTCGCCAATCTTAATCGTAATTTTATCTATATCCTGCTGCGGATTCTCTAGCGGATTAGTTTCAACGAACGGAAGATTGGCTTTAATAGTGCCGCCGAGTATGTTTACTTCAATCGGAAGCTTCGTAGCATGTTGTACGACCGAGATTGCAACATTCTCAGTCGAAGTACCGTTAGTATTCTTCTTAATTACATATGGATCGTCGCCACCGATAATCGTGCCGCCAGTAATCGTAAGTTTACCGGCGCGAATCTCAATACCGGACTGGCCGATAATTGTTCCGCCAGTTATGAGGGTCTCGCCATTTGGTTGCGGAATATAAATTGCAAGCTGATCGGATTGAAGAGTGCCGCCATTGATGGTCACTTTAAAATTCGTGCCCTCGTTGTCGCCACTCACCGAGCCATTCCCCGAAATCGCCTGGGCATGAGTTGTAATTTTGCCACCATTAATCGTGACTTCGGTATCTTTAAAGCCAACAACGCCGGCACCACCAGTCTTATCCGGATTAGATGCATCGAAAGCCGTAGCGGTTATTCCCCCATCATTCATAATAAAAGATGCACCTGGCTTCGAAAGCATAACGGCCGCATCCGAGGCGTCATAAGAATCAGTCTTGATCGAACCCCCGTTCATCGTAAAGCGGGAGTTAGTTTGACCGTAGTAGCCGCCGTCACCCATCGAGGAGATCGCGCCGCCATTCATTATTACTTGGCCAGCATTAACGATAGCAAATAGTTTCGAATTAAACGTACCGCCATTGATTGTCGCAGTGCCAGCTGCAGTATTATTAAGGGTATATGAGTCCCCAGAAATGAATGTGCCGCCATTAATCGTGAGAGTATTGCGATTAGCAATTGTATAGTCGCCGCCACCGGTAACCGTGCCACCGTTAATTATTGCCTCTCCAGTAGAAGCAACAACCGAAATCGCCAAGCTATTTTCCGAACCAGTGTTGATGATTGTGCCAGATTCAAGCGTGAATTTCTTGGTCGCCTGGATAGTAGTCTTCGTACCAGTAATTACACCGCCTTTTTGAGCAGAATCATCGCGAATAATTAGGTGTCCGTTATAGGCTACAAAAACATAGCCGCCGCAATCAATCGTGTGATTATTTAAGTCGAGTGAAAATTCATCCCCGCGAGTAAAAATATTACTATCTAGCGTAATATTCGACTCGAGACGATAACTACCCGTTTCTCGAACTGCGCTCTTTAGCTCAGCAAGACTCGATATCGGAGTCGCCGATTCTTCAGCATAAGTTGACGCAAATGGCATAAGGACAGCAATGAATAAACTTGCCAAGATAATTTTTATTTTCATATACTTTGACCCGTTATTTGACGTTAAAAATATCTTAGCATAAGAGGTGTAAAAAGCGCAAGCGGATTAGGCGATTTTCGAAATCAAGCCGTCTTTGATGAGAATATCAATAAAATCTTTGAGATTAAAAATCTTAGATTGATTTTCGAGGTATTCACTGAGATAAATGCGAGCCTGGCCAAGATGCATGCGATCTTGGCTACTGAGAGCCGATTCAATATAGCCATCACCCTTGATACGCGAAGAGAAGATTATCGTCAAAACCCGCGTAATGAGTTCGTCGAGATATTCCGCATTGTTAGCACCGCTAGTCATACCGAGACCATTTTCATAGAGATACATGTGAACATAAGGGTAAGCGTAATCGTGATAGACTTCCTCCGGCGCCAAATCGACTAGACTATAGGTGCCAGATTCGTCCGCTTTCGCCCCGATGACAAAATTGCTACTACCATTAAAGACCCCGAAACCATGATTGATAAACTGCGACGGGATAACATTAATCTCGATTGCCTGATCAATACCGAGAAAATCGCGCAGACCATCAAGATGAAGGTCGCTAAGCGTATTGTTTGCTTCAATATCGGCAATAATTTTATCCTGGAGAGGCTTCTGCTGTTCGAAATACTCCATAATTGGCGTCAGATCCGGAAGCGGATTTTCTGGATTGAGGGCATATTCAGCCTTGCGATGATAGTCGCCAAGCGAAACAGCGTCATCGCGTGCCGTATCGGACACTTTTTCGAGAAATATTCGGTATAGCTCATCGAGAAATGCCTGATTGTTCGCCACGCCAGATTGTTGAATAATATTCTGACCACGATTAACGCAATAATCGACGGCATAGAGAGCTTCAAGGTTGTTATTGAATTGAATCTTCATTGTTAGTATTTATTATACTATATTTACTAATTCGTATTTTTGTGTTATAATATGATATGTATCTAAATGACTAGATTGCACTTGTTTTATTAGGAGGTGATCCTTATGAGTATGTGGAAACCAGAGAAGGCATCCAAAAAAGTCTATATCGCTGGGCCAGATGTATTTTATCCGGATGCGGTTGAGCGCGGCGATTACTACAAGATGATTTGCTATCATTACGGGCTAGACGGGCTTTATCCATTAGACAACGAGGCCGATAATGCCGCAGACATTTTCTTTGGAAATATAGGCTTGATTGAAGAAGCAGATTTCATTGTTGCAAACGCAAACTTCTTCCGAGGCCAGTGTATGGATGACGGAACTGCTTGGGAAATTGGCTACGCTTGCGCCAAAGGAAAATTCGTGTATTGCTACACAGATAATATTGCTGATTTGCGCACAAAAATCGGTGAAACTGATGATTGGGGCAATAATGTCGAAGATTTCGGTCAACCAATCAACTCGATGATTGCACAATCCGGAATTATCGTCGAAGGCGGATTCGAAGATTGCATCAAAGTTATAGCCGAAGTCTGCAAGACTAATAACTAATTCCACATCAAAAACCCCGCTACCGAGTAGCGGGGTTGTTTTTTAGGCTGCAGTAGCGTAGGCAACATTATGGGCGAGAGCCTGCTGCTCAAGGCGCTCAGCTCGCATCGCATCATCGATAGCAGAATTCACCGAATGCTTAACGCGAGCAGCTTCCTCGGCCTTCTTGCCATCATTCCAACGATCAAGCGTACCGACGAGGTAGCCTGTAATGCGACGGAGGCGTTCAAACTTTCCACCGAAATACTGATCGTGTTCTTCGAAATATTGTTTCGCTTTTGCCTCGGAGCCAAATTTATTAATCAGTACAGCGCCGAGCTCGACGAGACGGCTAACATGGAGATTTTCGTAGGTATCGAGGCTTTTAAGTGCGGCTTTTAGGTCGGCATCCGAAATCTTCGCATAAGAATTGAGCGACTTCGCATATCGTTCAAAGTCGAATTTTTTAGCGTCAGTAGAATTGAAGTAGATGATGTTTTTCATGATTGCCCTTTTGTTGTTTATTAAGTCTTGGTTTTAGTATAAGCGCTATATATAGTGTTGTCAACAAATTTTTTACGCTACATCTAGTGTATGTTGTAAATTCTACAACGATACTCTGTTAGCCTTCAGTAGTTTATAATGATAGTATGCAAGAGTTAAAAATCAATCGTATCTATCGACACTTTAAGGGCGACAATTACTTAGTCGTCGACGTCGCAAAGCATTCCGAAACTGGCGAAGATTACGTCGTTTACCGCCGCCTCTACGGCGATGGTAGTCTATGGATTCGTCCGCTCGAGATGTTTTTGAGCGAAGTCGACCACAAAAAATATCCCGACGTGAAGCAGAAATATCGCTTCGAACTTCAGGATATTAAGAGCGTTGTCGAATAGCGTCTATTTTTGGTATTTCTTCAACATCCAGCGAAGCTTATTCTTGAGGTAATCGCGGATCTCCACGAGAGAAAGTGAGACCTCGCCGCGATAGTATTTTCGCACGATCGCAATTGTGCCATTAGTCAAAAACAGCAGCTCAAGCTCGGCCGCTTCATAGTCGACACCGATTGCCCTCATCGTAACAAATACACTCTGAGTGATTTCTTTTTCTAGCTGCGCTAAAAATCCCGTCGGCGCATCGGTCGCAAGAAGTTCGCGATAGATTACTTCCTGCCGCTCAAGAAAAACGAAGACGTCATCGATATATTTTTCAATGCCTTCGAGCGTATTGAGGTTTTTATATTCCGAAAAAAGATGTTTCTCAATCTCGTTCTGGAGCTCAACACGAACCTCGTTGATATTATTGTAGTAGTTATAAAATGTCCCGCGCGTTATTTCGGCACGTTCGGCAAGATCGGTGACGGATATGTCATTAGTAGCACCTCGCTCTTTTAATAGCTCAGCAAAAGCTTCCTGGATTTTGCGGCGAGTTTTAGTAGTAGCGCGCGTATAAGACAACTGATTCATACCTATAATTATACCACTCTTTGTACAAAAAGTCAATTATTTGTTCAATTTTAGACAGAGTCTAATAGCTTTGTTCTTCCCTACCACTGTTATAACAGATATAATGGTCTGGTATGCGAAAAATCACAGATTTCATTGTCGACCACTGCTATATTATCTTTGTGATTTTTTTGGCGCTCACTGGAATATGCGCCGTTCTTGCAACGCAAGTCAAAATTAATAAAGACATCTATTCATACATGCCCGCCAATTCCGAAACGGCACAAGGCCTCGGAATAATGAACGAAGAATTCGACTACGACAAGACTAGTAGTTACGAAATGATGCTGACTGACGTTCCGAGCGAAGAAAAAGTAAAAATCAAGGAGCGCATCGAATCGATTGAAGGCGTAAGCTCGGTCGATTATGACGAATCGGACAACTATAATCGCGATCAGTATACGCGCTATGGTATCAACATTGACGCTCCGGCAGATTCAGAGACAGCCGACCGCATCTACCACGAAATACACGACGATTATTCCGAGAAGTACGAGCTCGCTGAGTCTGGAAAAGTTCACGATTATAATGGTTCGGTTTTGCAAATTCATATTGCCCTGCTCGCGGTAGCTTTCGCGATGGTAATCCTGATTATCATGAGCAAGTCTTGGACGGAACCCTTCCTCTTCCTTTTCGCAATTTTACTCGCAGTTGTCGTCAATAAGGGCACGAATGTTATTTTCCCGAATGTTTCGCATATCACGGATGCGATTGCAGCGATTCTTCAAATGGCGCTCTCGATGGATTATGCAATTATGCTATCGACGCGTTACCGCCAAGAAAAAGCCAAGGCCGATTGTCCAGACAAGCAGACAGCAATGCGTCGCGCAATGCGTTATTCATTCGGGGCAATTTCTTCAAGCTCAGTCACGACCGTAGTTGGCCTCGCCGTATTAGTGCTCATGAGCTTTACGATTGGCCGCGATATGGGCCTAGTCCTTAGTAAGGGCGTGATTTTGAGCCTTGTCTCGATCTTCACTTCTCTTCCGGCATTACTTCTACTTTTCGACAAATTAATCGAAAAAACCGAGAAAAAGACAATCAACTTTAAAATGGACTGGTTCGGGCGTGCTTCTTATGCTCTGCACCGTTTCGCTCTGCCCGCCTTTTTACTGATTTTTGTTGGAGCCTTCCTGCTCAAAGGTAGTACAACAATAGATTTTACCGCTTCACAAAATAATAAGATTAAAGATGTTTTCGATGAAACAAATCAGATGGCACTCGTCTACGACAGCAAAATGGACGAGCAAGTCACGGAGCTTTGCCGCAAGTACGATGCGATGCCAGAAACAACACGCGTGCTTTGCTACGGCAACACCATTAATGAACCAGAGAAATACGACGAGTTGGTTCCAAAAGTTAATGAGCTCAGTAGCGAAAAAGTCGAGACCGAGAATTATTTAATTAAGGCGCTTTATTATAACTATTTCAAAGATGTCGATAAGCATCGAGTTTCACTGGACGGCTTCGTAAAGTTCTTGCAAAATGACGTTTTTCCGGACAAGAATTTCGCCGATCAAGTCGACGCTGAGACGGTTGCGAAGATTAATCAATTTTCATATTTCACCGATCGCGAAAAGGTAAATCAGCCAAGAACGAAGGATGAAATTGCGGGGATTTTAGGCGTCGACTCAGCAAAGCTAGACGATGTCTTCGTGCTTTATCTCGCCGAACAAAATCCAAGTATAAAACTAACAATGTATCAGTTTGCAAACTTTGCAAATAATGAAGTATTGATCGATCCAAAATACTCCGGCATGGTGAGTGCTGCGCAGAAATCGGATTTGCAGAAACTGTTGATTTTTAGCAATACCGCCATGACCGACACGCCGAAGAGCGCGAGCGAGCTTGCAAAATTGCTCGGCATCAATCAAGCAATGATCGAGAAGTTGCTCGTATATTACGATTACAGCTCCACCGAAGCACCGACTGCGACTGCGACAATTGAACAGCTTGTAAATTTTGCTCTAACCGACGAAAATGTGCTAGCTGAGCTAGGACTCAGCAATGAACAGGCCGGCGAAATTAAGGCAAAAATCACAAATACAAAATCCGAAATCGAAACTCGCTATGCCGAATTAGACTCACAGCTAAACAATTTGGCGCTGTCGCATCCAGAACTAACGGAAACAATTCAGCAAATCCGCAATCAGCTAGGGCCAAAGATTGAGCAAGCAAAAAGTGTATTAACGAAGGCCTATTCATATAACGAAATTTCATCGGCTGCTCATACGATTGATTCAAAAATAGGCGAGGCAATTAGCTATCTCGATAAGCTCGAAAGTTCTGGCCTACTAGATGGCCTGGAACCAACGCAAAAGGAGCAGATCCTTGCGTTTACCAATGATTTGTCGACCAAAATCAAATCAATTCGCGATAATTTTAAGCTCGAAGATAAGCTTGCCAAGTTGCAAAATCTGTTCAAGATTTACCAAGCCGAAACAAAAGCTAGCTCCATGAAAATTTCAGCAAGAGCGTTAGTAAATTTCTTAATCAATCATGCGGGCGATGAGAAACTTAAAGGACAAATAACTCCTGCAACGATAGCACTGCTACAGCGCGCGCAGTTTATAATGAATAACCAAAAAAATGCCTATTCCTACGCAGGACTCGGACGCGCATTAGGCGTCGATACAAATAAACTAAAGCTCGTGTATGCACTTTATGAGTATCGTCACGTAAATACCGCTCCACGGATTTCGCTGAAGGCACTCGTAAACTTTATCGACGAAAAGGTTTTGCCAAATCCAGAGTATGCCGACCGTCTCGGCGAGTCAGAACGGACGAAGCTCGCAGCCCTCGCGAGATTAATTCGCGACGCCGAAGCAGGCGTTCTCTTCGATTACGAATCGCTTTATCAGGCAATTTTGCCACTGTCTGGCGATTTCGACAAAAATAAATTATTCCTAGCGTATCTTTATCACGGTTCACTTTATGATTACGATGAGAATTGGACTTTGACGCTCGAAGTATTTATTAACTATCTGACTGACAAGATTTTGCCGGATACGCATTTTGCGGCACGAATCGACGACGAAATGCGCCAAAAAATTATGGATGGGCGCGACACCATTAATGACGCGAAAAAGCTATTGGTCGGTCCAAAACATTATCGTGCCTTAATTGAGTCCAAGCTCGCAGCGGAAGGCGACGAAACCTTTTCCTTTATCCATAAACTCAAGGATGAGCTTGGGCCAAAAAATAATATCGATTATTATCTTCTTGGCGATTCGGCGATGGCCTACGAAATGTCGCAGAGCTTTGGCGGCGAGATGGATTTCATTACGATTATTACAATGCTCGCGATTTTCGCAGTGGTTGTCTGGACTTTCCGTTCAGTGTTTGTTTCCCTGCTACTTGTATTCGTGATTCAATGCGCGGTCTATATCGTAATGGCTTATTTGTCACTGACTGGCTCAAGTATCTACTTCATTGCGCTGATTATCGTGCAAGCGATCTTAATGGGCGCAACGATTGACTATGCAATTCTATTTACGTCCTATTATGTCGAGAACCGCAACTACTTCAAGCTCGGAGTAAAGGATGCGCTGATCAATACTTACAATAAATCAATCAGTGCGATTTTGACGTCAGCCTCGATTCTAATCATCGTGACGGCGATTGTCGGTAACTTCACCTCGGCAATTGCAGGAAAAATCTGCCAGTCGATTTCACTTGGCACCTTCTGCGCGACGATAATTATTCTTGGGCTTTTGCCGGCATTACTCGCCGTGCTCGACCGCTGGATTATCAAGAAGTCTAAAGCTTAATTAGCTCGTATTCGCGAGAACCGATACCGAGAGCCTCGGCGACTTCGATAGTATGCTCGCCATTGAGCGATTCGACGCGTTCCATAAAATGGTCGCGACCGGGATCTTTACTAGATTTAATAAGATCTAGGCAGGCTTGGTCGATTGCAACTGGGTCGGTGCTCGCGAGAATGCCGATATCTTTCATGCATGGATCTTCGGCGACACTGCAACAGTCGCAGTCAACCGAAAGATTGACCATCATATTGATATAGACAATATTTTTGCCAAACATTTGCGTGACAGTCGAGGCGGCGTCAGCCATGCTTTCAAGGAAAGCATCCTGCTTGGTCTTGAGAATCCAGCAAAGGCGACGGCCTTTGGTCTTGCCCGCAGAATGAATGCGAGCCTTACCTGCGCGAGATGCACAGCCGATCGAGAGTTGCTTGAGCGCGCCGCCATAGCCGCCCGCTGGATGACCTTTAAAATGCGAGAGGACGAGCATCGAATCATAATTCTTGATGTTTTTGCCAAGGAGATTATATTTAAGCTGCATGCCGTTTTTGACTGGAACTTTCAAATCCGGACCGGTCGCATCCATGAGATCGACGTCAAAATATTTATTCCAGCCGTGCTCTTCGATGAGTCTGAGATGGCTCTCAGTATTATCGCGAACACCGTTGCCGGTAGCATCGCCGTAAGCAGTATTACACTCGACGACTGTACCGCCGACTTTATCGATGATTGGTTTAACGAATTCTGGTTTTACGTAGTTTTGATTGCCCTTCTCGCCGGAGTGGAGCTTAACGGCAACTTTGCCTTTTAGCTCGACATTTAATGCTTCGTAAGCTTTAACGAGCGCCTGAGGGCTAATGGTTTTCACGAAAAATACTTTTGATTTTGGCATGCAATCTCCTTTACTTTATTATATCTAAAAGCGATTTTTCGCGCTAAGTCTTGTATTTTTTCGCGAAAAGTGGTAGAATATCTTATGTGAGCACTTTGTGCTGACATTTTAACATTTTGGTGAGTATGGGCCGGTAGCTCAGCTGGTTAGAGCACGAGCCTCTTAAGCTTGGTGTCGTGG
>CAMKFS010000029.1 GCA_946411935.1 uncultured Candidatus Saccharibacteria bacterium
TAAAAGCTTTCGGTGGTGCCCTCGGTGGCGCATTTGCCAACCAGTGGTTGGAATATATGGCTCCGCCAAGCACAATGACCGAACATACCTTAATCGCAAAGGCTGTTGCAGTCAGAAAAGATGGTAGCGAAAACAATGATGGCGAAGAGAACGCGAATGTTATTTCTAACGGTTCGAAGTTTATGGTTCCAGAAGGTACCTGTCTTATCACTGTTGAGAATGGCGCAATCGTAAGCGTTGTCGCTGAACCTGGTGGTTATACTTATACTTCTGAGAATATTCCAGAAGCAAAGTCGATGTTTGCTGGTGACGGCTTCTTTGCAAGCACCTTCGGCCAGAGCTTCAAACAGTTCAAGTTCGGTGGTCAGCCAGGCAATCAGCAACAGGCTTACTACGTAAACCTCAAGGATATTATGGGCTTGCCATATGGTACGCAGAACCCAATTCGTTACACTGATGGTAAGTTCGGTGGTGCGATGCTTGCTGTTACGAGCAATGGTACTTATTCTATCAAGGTCGTAGATCCTGTACTTATGTTTAAGAATCTCATCCCGACCGATGTTACTTCTGGCCAGGGTCGCTCTCAGTTCGATCTTGGTGAAGGTGATGGCGGCGTAGAAGATAGCCTCTTCTCGGGCTTTATCGGCTCGCTTGCAACCGCACTTTCCGCATTTACTAAGGGCGGAAAGTCTATCGACGACATTCAGGGTGGTACCGTTGAATTTGCAAAGAATGTTAATGAAGCAGTTGAGCAGAATTATCAGTGGGGTACCAAGTATGGTATTGCTGTCGTAAATGTTCAGCCACGTGGCCTCGATTGGGACGAACCATCTGTTGCGAAGGTCGACAAGTTTACTACTGGCTACATGATGCAGGGCGATATCGGGAATGCATATGCTCAGACTCAGGTTGCCGAAGGGTTCAATGCTGCTGGCAACAATGCTGGCACGAACGGCATGATGGGTATGGGCTTTGGCATGGGTGCGATGGGCGCAGCTGGCATGAACGTCATGAATAATGGTGGTGGCGCAAATCCAATCGCGCAACAGATGCAGCAAAATGCGGCTCCACAACAGCCTGCTCAGCCTGAAACTCCAGAAACACCAGAGACTCCAGCGGAGTAATCTAGGTGGCTGAACTTTCAGCTAAAAACGGCCTGAATCGCTGCCCCCAATGCGGGGGTAGCGATATCGCGACCGATACGAATAGTGGCAAGCTGAAGTGTAAGACTTGTAAGACGCTTTTTGATGCGAAAAGTGATAATACTGCAGGCGGCATGAATGCGCTGAAAGGCGATAAGGTCCATGAGGGCGCAGCAGATATTGTTCCTGGTGAAGATGTAGTTCTTACTTTCAAGTGCCCGGCTTGTGGCGCAGAAGTAGTTTTGAATACCGAGGAAGCGACAAGTGCTTCTTGTCACTGGTGTCGGCATATTTTTTCGGCTAATGAAAAGATGCCAAATGGTGCAATTCCGGATTTGGTCTTGCCATTTAAATTGACAAAAGAGGAAGCGATTGAGAAAGTTCGTGATGCGGTAGATTTGGATTCGCCAGCCCTCAATGCGGAGTTTAAAGAAAAGTTTAATCCAGAAGAAGTGCGCGGAGTATATTTTCCGTACATGATTATTGATCTTAATTCGCATTGGACTTCAGATGGGGAAGCACAGAAGACGATTGGCGAGGCGACTCGTCCGCCATTTGAATATGAAGAATATTTAATTTCGCGTGAATTTGACCTATTGGTCGATGATTTGACGGTCGAATCATCAGCTAATCGGTTAAATCAGGATACTTATGTCAATTCGAACAATATAATTAATGCGATTTTGCCGTACGATACGGAAAATGCGGTAGCGTGGAATGCGAATTATTTGCGTGGTTTTGCGTCGGAGAGGCGCAGTGTTGATACGAACAGTTTGAAAGAAGTCGTGGCCCTACAAGCTGGCGATATGGCGCGTCGCAAAATCAAGGCAGATTCGCCGCAGTATGATCGCGGAATTCACTGGGAGCATGAACACTTAAAAGTGAATGGTTCGAAGTGGAAAGCGGCATATTTACCAGTTTGGCTTTATAGCTATAAGGGTGAAAAAGATTCGCGCATTTATTATATTGCGATCAATGCACGCACGGGTGAAACGGTAGGTTGTGTGCCGACGAAGGGCGATTCGGGTAAGAATATTGAGGCGCGACATCATCATGAGAATGAAACGCGGTTTGAAATACAGAATTTGAAAGCAAAGGACGTCTTTTCGAAGAAGGGTAAATCGTACAAAAAAGAGATAGAATATCGGAACGATGAGCGTGTGATTGGCTCGTTATCGCATGGGCGCGAAGAGATGCTTGGCGTAGAGCGTAATCGTTTCCGAAACGGCGCGAATTATACTAGCGCAAAGTCTTCTAGTATCGTAATGAGGATTGTATATGTCTTTATATGGCTTTTCTTTATTGCGATATTTTTGCTTGTGCTACTGAGCCCATCGGATGGCAGCGGGAGCCATTCTAGCAGTAGTTCGTCGAGTCACGATTCGAGTTGGAGCAGTAGCTACGATTCGGGCGGCAGTAGTTATTCGGGCGGGAGCGATTCTAGTAGTGGATTTACATATGATTGGTAAAAGAGGGTTATAAAAATGGCAAGAATGAAAAAATCAGAAAAAAATGGAATAAATCGTTGTCCGAATTGTGGCGGATCAGACGTAAAACTCGATATGAAGTCGGGGAAATTAAAGTGTAATTCTTGTCGTACGCTTTTTGACGACGTTTCGGTGAATGCTCGCGGCGGCGTTGAAGAATTAAAGGGCATAAATATTGATGGCGGTGCAGAAGATATTATTCCGTCAGAGGATGTAATTGTCACTTTGAAGTGCCCAGCATGTGGAGCTGAGGTGGTAATTAATACTGATGAGGCAGTAAGTGCGCGTTGCCATTGGTGCCGTCACGTCTTGTCGTTGAATGAGAAGATGCCAAATGGCGCTGTGCCGGACATGGTTTTGCCATTTAAGACCGAAAAGGAAATTGCCGAAGAAAACATTCGTGAATTCGTGAAAAAGCGCCGGTTCTTTGCGCACCCGAAGTTTAGGAAAGAGTTTTCGCCCGAGAATGTTATGGGTGTATATTTGCCATATATGATCGTCGATGTGAATGCACATGCGGAGATGAAGGGTGAGGCAGAGCATTTGATTCGTCGATATACCTCTGGGAGCGGTAATCATAAGACGACGTATTACGATGCTGAGGCATTTGCCGTTACGCGTGATTTTGACCTCTTGGTCGACGATCTGACAATTGAGTCTTCGAGCGAACGATTGCAGCAAGATGTGCGCGTAAATACGAATAATGTGATTAATGCAATTATGCCGTTCGATACGGAGAATTGTGTTGAATGGAATCCTGGCTATTTGCAAGGGTTTGCGAGCGAGCGTCGCGACACGAATGTTGATGATTTGCGAGCGCAGCTAAAGTTGCAGGTCGGCGATATCGCGCGCTATAAAGTGAAAGAGTCGATGGAGTATTATAACCGTGGTGCTAGATGGGATTCCGAGGATGTTACGACGGTTGGCGCAAAGTTCAAAGCGGCGTATTTGCCAGTTTGGTTATATAGCTATTTGCAGGTGAGCGGAGACAAAAAGATGCTTCACTACGTTGCAGTGAATGCGCGTACTGGCGAAACAATGGGTTCAGTGCCAATTAATAAAAGGCGTCTGTTTCTAATTGCGGCAATTATTGAGATTATCGGTGCGTTTTTAGGTTTTTGGTGGATACGGTTTTGGTTGCTCACTGATGTTGACGACGATAACCCATTTTGGCTTGGTTTGGCGGGTTTGACGCCGGGCTTTATCTTCTATTGGATAAAAGCTGCAAAATATCGCAATATGAACGCGCGCCATAAACATGAAGCCGATACCCCCTCTGAAATAAAGAATTTGAAGAAGACTGATGTGTCGCTTGGGCGCAGAAATCGTTTGCGCAGTGCAAGTATTGCTGGCCGTAATGATTCGATCGTGAAGGGCGTGGTTGCGAAAGCGGGCGAGCGAATGATGGGCGAGAAGATGGCAAACTTTATCGGTATCGGCAGAATGGTCGGATCAACGCCTAAAGATACACCGACGGGCCAGATGACTGAAGCGGATATTGCTAAGAATAAAGCGGCGGCTTCGAAAGTTATAAAAGTGATACTTATTACGTTCTTTGTCGTTCCATTTATGATTTTCCTAATCGTGTTTATTGTAATGTTATGCACGAATGGATTCGATAAGTATTCGAGCAAGAGTAAAGATAGTAGTATGGTTTCGGCAAGTTTTGCAGAGATGAAGTCTAAGCTAAAGAATTCGGAGTTCTTGACAAGCAATATAATCAGCGAGATTGCGCTATATAATAGAAATTCCGAAGAGAAGTATACGGTGTTCGAGATGAAGCCTAGTTTATATAACGATGCAATTTCGGCAACAAAGATGGAAATTAATAGTGAGGATTTGGAGCGTTTTAATCCAGTAACAGATGCTGGGAAAAAGTTAGATGGCTATGTGACCGGAGCGGGCATTACGGAGCGTATGTCTGGATTATTCAACGACGACGGTGACGATATGTTCGTACGTCTCTATTCGAAAAAGAATTATAAAGACGATACATATTCGTTCTGTGATTTACGTGAGAAAAAGATAAGTGAGTCGAAAAGAATAGGGAATAGCTATCGAGTGACGTTGTATTGTGCGGAATTGCCAGAAGACGTCGTTGATGCAAATGATGTCAAAGCCTACTAGTGGTAAAATAGTAATATGAAGTTATATAATACATTGTCGCATCAGATAGAAGAGTTTGTTCCAGAAAATCCGGACGAGGTGAAGATTTATACTTGTGGTCCGACAGTGTATTCATTTGCGCACATAGGGAATTTTACATCTTATAGCTATTGGGATTTATTAATTCGCGTCTTGAGATTAAACGGTTATCATGAGAAACGAATTTTAAATATAACTGATGTTGGGCACTTAACCTCCGATGCTGATGATGGCGAAGATAAGATGGAGAAAGGCGCACGCCGCGAGGGGAAGACAGTTTGGGAAGTTGCTCAGATGTATATGGATGATTTCCTTGAGAATTTTCGTGCGCTTGGGTTGATTGAGCCGGCGGCGATTTGTCGGGCGACGGATTTTATCGAAGCCGACAAGCGTCTTGTTGAGGCACTTGATAAGGCGGGCTATCTATATGATACGACGGATGGCCTATACTTCGATACTTCAAAGTTTCCGAAATATGCGGAGTTTGCACGATTGGATTTGGAAAATTTGCGCGCGGGAGCACGCGTAGAGTTTTCTGACGAGAAACGCAACGCGTCGGATTTTGCAGTTTGGAAGTGGATTCGCGACGGAGAAGACCATGCTATGCAATGGGAGTTTCGTGGGCGAATGGGCTATCCTGGTTGGCATCTTGAATGTTCGACGATTATCCATGAGCAACTTGGTGAGCCAATCGATATTCATTGTGGCGGAGTAGATCATATTCCGGTGCATCATACGAATGAAATTGCACAGAGTGAAGGGGCATTCGGAAAACAAATGTCGAAGTTCTGGTTACATAATAATTTCATTACCGCGGAAGGGCAGAAGATTTCGAAGTCGCTTGGGAATGTTTATTATTTCTCGGATTTGGCCGAGCGTGGTTATACGCCGATGGATTACAAGATGTGGCTTTATCAAGGGCATTATCAGGCGGAGAGAGATTTTTCGTTCGAACAGTTAGCGGCAGCACATGCGCGTTTGATGAATTATCAAAATTTCGCAGCTTTGCGCTGGCAAGGTGTCGAGAAATCAGATTTTGAGGCTGAAAAAGCGGAGATTCTTGAATGTTTGAACTCGAATTTAAATTCGGCGGGAGCATTCGCAGTGCTTGATGGCGTTGTAAAGAGCGGTTTAGCGCCAAGCAATGAATTCTTAAAGTTTGTTGACGATGCATTTGGTTTGGAGATTGGAAAAACTACGCCAGATATTTCGGATGAATTGAAGCAAAAGATTTTTGAGCGTTCAGCAGCAAAGGAATCGAAAGAATACGCGACAGCAGATAAGTTGCGTGATGAAATCCTTGAACAAGGGGTAGAATTACTTGATTCGTCGGATGGAGTGAAGTGGGCGTACAAGGCCTAAGAAGAATTCGCAACAAATAATCTTCCTTTCGGAAGATTATTTTTATTAGGCTTTTTCTGCAATGAGCTTTTTGTCGGACGATTTGGACTCTTCGGCTTTCTTTTCTTCTTCCTTTTTCTCTTCAATAAGAGCGAAGGATTTACTGTATTCTTCTAGGAGAACCTTAATACAGCCGGCAATTGGGATTGAAATAATAGCGCCGACAATACCGAACATGTAGACGCCAATTGTAACGGAAGCGAGGACGACGAGTGCTGGGAGCTGGAGGCCTTTGCCTTGGATTTTTGGCGAGATAAGGTTCGATTCAATCTGAAGGTAAACGATAGTGTAAATAAGGAAGGCGAGACCGGCACCCCAGATATTGAAGGCGAGCAGGAGGGCGACGAGACAGCCTCCGATAAATGAACCAAACATTGGAATTAAGCTGAAAATTCCAGTGATGAGGCCAAATGGTAGGGCGAGGCCTGGATCAAGATTGAAGCAGAGGCTGATAATTAATGTCGCAATAGCGGTACAACAGGCGTTTATTAGCGCAATAGTGAGTGCGTTCGAGACGTATTTTGAGACAACATTGCCCATACGATTTATTACGTCATGAGTGCGGGCGGCTTTCTTCGAACTCTTAAAAGTAAGGAAGAAATGATCGATGATTGTTGGCCCTTCCGTAAGCATGAATAGGGCGAGAATTAAGACCAGGATGAGAGCGGCGACAAAACTACCAAAGCCGGCTACGCCGCTGGCGAAGTTGGCGCCAAAATCATTTACGATTGTAGATGAGAAGCTTTGAATATTATTAACTATATCGCCTTGTAGATTGTCGATACCGATATTATGGCCGAAATCGTTTAGCCAAGAGAAACTACTAGATACGCTCTTAACAGTGTCAGGGAGATTGCGTGCGAAGTTTACTGATTCATTGACGATGGTAGGAATAATAATAACGAGCACTGCCGATAGTATGCCTACGACTAGTATGTAGGCGATAGCGACCGGAAGCTTAATGCCTTCGCCTGGGATTAGCTTCGCAAGTTTGCGAACGAGCGGATTGATTGCAAGGGCAAAGAAAAGTGCGGCGCCGATGATTAGGAGGCCGGTGGCTGCCTGAAATAGTAGAAAGCCTGCGGCGGCGAAACCTAGAATTACAAGCCAAAAGCGGATGAATGTTTTTGTATCGACGGTGACCTTATACGTTTTGCTCATGGTAATATTTTACCATAAATTCTTTCATGAGGTCGTCGAAGCTATCGTCGAGGATGCTTTGGCGGATTTGTTCGCAAATGCGGACAACGAAACGTTCGTTATGAATACTGGCGAGAGTTTTACCGGTGATTTCGTCGACTTTGTAGAGGTGATGCAGATATGCAGCGTTGTAATTTTTACAACAATAGCAATCGCAATCTGGGTCGATAGGAGAAAATTGGGTACGATATTTAGCGTTTTTAATATTGATACGGCCGTGCGGAGTATAAAGTGCGCCATTGCGAGCCTGGCGTGTTGGGGCGACGCAGTCGAAGGTGTCGCAGCCATACATAGCGCCGATGAATAGGTCGCGAGGTTCGCTACCCATGCCGAGAAGATGCTTTGGTCTGTCGTTTGGAAGAATTTCGTTTGTGAGCTTGATCATATTGGCGGTCTCTGGAGTTTCAGTAGTGTAGAGGGAGCCGATGCCATATCCATCAACTGACTGTTGGCTCATGAATTCGGCGGATTCGCGGCGAAGATCTTCGAATAGTCCGCCCTGAACGACTGCGTATAGATATTGTTCTGGCTTGTTCGATTCTTGTGCTAGTCTCGAAAGGCGCTCATGTTCCTTGATGTTGCGGGGAAGCCAATCATGGGTGCGATGCATAGCTTTTTCGACTTCCGTTTTGTCCGTAGAGTCGATGGCCTGATCAAAAGCCATATGAATATCAGCGCCGATTTGCCATTGAGCATGCATGGAAATTTCGGCGTTCATGCGGATTTTGTCACCGTTGATATGTGACTTAAACGTAACACCGTCGTGATCGATTTTCGCATCTTTCAGCGAGAGCATCTGAAAACCGCCAGAGTCGGTAAAAGTTGGACCGTGCCATGCGGTAAAGTTTGCTAATCCACCGGCTTGTTCAATAAGTTTTGGGCCGGGAGCAAGAATGAGGTGATATGTGTTAGCAAGAATCGCCTGGCTGCCTAGTTCGCGCATTTCAGCATTTGTAATAGCTTTCACGCTGGCGCGAGTTGCGGCACCAACGAAGGCCGGTGTTTTGATATCGCCGTGAGGGGTATGGATGATGCCGGCACGCATTAGGCCAGTTTGTTTTTCGATGTCGAATTTTAACATATTTTTATTGTATCAAAAGAGGTAGAAATGTTGCACCATAAGCGTTACGGATGTATAATCATAAGTAGTATTATGGAGTTTAGGATTAAGAGAGGTGCTTTTCGTTTTGGTTTGTTTTTGCTCTGTATTTTTTCTGCAACAAGTTTAGGCCTGATTCGAGTAACCGCCGACTCTATTCCATTTTCGATTGAAAATGTCGAGGTGACGCAGAAGAGCGGCACGGCGACTGGCGGCGTGACGAGCTATGATAACAATAATATCCAGAATAATGTTGTTTTTCACCAAGTAGGCGACAGCGTGACTTATAAAATAAAGATTAAAAATGTTAGCGATACTAGTAGAGTAATTGAAAATATAGACTCAAATTATGAAGGGGAACTATTTGATTATTCGTTTAACTCTTATGCGGGTGATGAGATATTAGCTAGTGATAGCTTCGACTTTATATTAAATACAACGTACAAGAAGTCAGTGCAGGACGTTACGCGTCGTAGCCAGGATTTGACTATTAAATTTGTATTTAAATTTACGGATGGCACTGAGATGAGTTTTACGATTGCTAACCCGAGTACTTGGGATAATATTTCAGTGTTTGGGATTATCTTGGCGTTGTCGATTATCGGGCTCTTGATTATAGTTATTTTCCATATGCGGAGATTGAGCAATGATAAGAAGATTGTTGTAACAGCAATCCTGCTAGCTTTTGCCTGTTTGCCATTGCCATTCGTAAATGCTATCGCTGGTGAGTATGATGTGATGATTGCGAACAAGATGACGCTGAAAGATTTAGTAATCGTTGATTATTATGGCGATGATGATATGCAAATTGCGTCAGAGACGATCAAGTATAGTGAGAAAGCTGCGGATGTCGCAATGCCAACGAAGTCTGGATATACTTTTGATGGTTGGGCTATGAAGGACGGCTCTTTGTTCGATTTTAATACACCTGTCTTAGACGATTTAGCACTGTATGCTCATTATACTCCGATTGAATATACAGTTCGTTTCAACGGAAATGGCGCAACGAGTGGTGCTATGAGTCCTCAGGCAATTAAATATGATACGGCTGTCTCATTGAATGAAAATAAGTTTGAACGTCAAGGTTATAACTTTGTTGGTTGGAGTTTACAAGAGAGCAGTAGCTTAGTGAGTTATCTGGATAAGCAGGAAGTTGAAAATATGCGTGATACGACTTGCGTTGTAGACCTGTTTGCAGTCTGGGAAGCGAGAACGGATACGCAATATACAATTGTCGAAAAAATGATGACGGTTGATGGTGATAGCTATGATTCATTGTCGCATACCGAAGTGGGGAAGACGGGCGATTCCGTGACGCCGGTCGTTCGCGATATGAGTGCACAGGGCTTCATCAATCCGCAGCCGAAGACGGCAGAAATTAATGGCGATGGCAGTACGGTTATTGGATATGTTTATGATCGCCGAGAAGTGTACTTAACTTTGACTGACGAAGAATATATCACTACTAGCACGCCATCTGGTCGTTATTATTACGGCAAGACGATTAATTTGAAAGCAAACAAACGCGAAGAGCTTCGTTTCGACAAATGGTCGAATGGCGACACGAACGAAGAAATTTCGATCACTCTATACGATAATGTTACGATTGGCCCGATTTATAAGGAAACGGAATTTCCGTTAGTGTTCTCGCATGATGGAGCTTGTACTTTCAATGGAATCAAGAGTAGTGCAAGAGGCGCGCACGGCTTGGAGAGTGCGGATAATATAAGCGGCGAAGAATGTTCTGAATACGCGGATCAAAAATATATCGATACAGGCGTACAATTATACACTGCTGAAAACGCCCATAAAGATTTCTATATTGAATTTACAATTGATGAATTTGATTTGGCGAAGAATGGTCAAAGAGCTACGTTCTTGAATGTAACTCAAGAAAAGACCAGTACGGCATATCCTGGTATTGTGGTGCGCCGTAATGACGGGACGAGCAATCTACTGCTCGGCGCCAATGTTGTAAAGAACAAATCGAAAACTCTCAATTATAAAGGTAACCTTGGGGCTATCTCATCGGTTCAGAGAATAAGAATCGTGCGTAAAAATGATGCAATTTGCTACGCACTAGGTGACGGCGAATATGTATATGTTGGCGATAATACGCCACATAACCAGTACTTCGAGGTTCCGACTGTAATGTTTGGTGCTTCGATAAATGAAGATGAGGGGGATGCTGCAGTTGAGAGGTATTTGAACGGTACGATTTCCGGCATGAAGGTTCGTCTCGGCGAAGACGTCGATGACACAATTTATTGTTCTGCTAACTAATAAATAAACATTGAATCGCCGTAGCTAAGAAGTTTGTAGCCGGATTTGACGGCGTGTTCGTAGGCCGGTTTGAGGTTTTTCCAGTCCGCGAAAGCAGCGGTTAGCATGAGGACAGTTGATTTTGGTGCATGAAAATTTGTAACTAAAGCATCGATGGCCTTGAAATCGAAACCGGGATAAATAAAAATATCATCTTCGCCCTCGGTTTTGCCGGTTTTTGCCCAGTATTCGAGTGTGCGCGTAACAGTGGTGCCGACGGCAACTACTCGGCGATGTTCGGCTTTGGCTTTTTTGATTGCATCTAGTG
>CAMKFS010000030.1 GCA_946411935.1 uncultured Candidatus Saccharibacteria bacterium
TCTAAATCTATTCCAAGTTTCTTGTTGTTAATATTTATATAAACTTTATCCATAGCTATTTCCTCATTACCTATTGATTGATTTGTATCGGGCGAAAGATTTGGATCTTTGCCTGATTCTTTATTGCTCATCATGATTGCTGTAACGACAACTGAAACGATTATCGCAATCAAGATCGGAATAGAGATAGCTAGCTTTTTATTCATTTTAATCCTTTTACGGTTGCATTTGCTATTTCTGCTAGCTTTTCTTTATTGTCGACATCTTCCACAAAATACATCGGTTTCGCGCCGTCGTATGGAATCTCTTCGGTCATTTTGTACTGTTCGTTTTCTGGAACAATTTTTACTAACAGACGGTCGTCATAAATGCCGCCAAATAGGACGTTATTGGAATAGAGCAAGAACTCGCCCATCATTGGCCGGCAGGTAATGTTCGGAGCTTCTGACAATTGTTCTAAGATAAAATCGCGGTATTCTTTGGTGCTTGCCATATTACACTTTCTTCCATCTCTTGAGTGTTGGAAAAACCTTAGCGCAATATTCTTTCATTTGCTCGTTTGTCATACCGGCCTGTTCGCCAAACTTCGAGCACATTTCGATATATTCTTCCATGGAAACCTTATCTACGAATTCGCCATCTTTATAACACCACTTACAATAATCTTTATTAATACTTCCATCTTTTTCAGTAGAATACATATCTTCTGAAGTTAGTGGCATTGCACAGCTTTGGCAAATAGTTTGTTCCATAAAAGATCCTTTGTTTACTTATTATAAGTATACCATTGACATTGTATTTCTTTTATTTTCTTCATTGTTTTTAGCCCCCTACATCTTCGCATAAACGCCTGCAGACCTAAAACTAGTCTTGGTTTTCATAGTTCACATCGGCAGCGGTGCGAACATAATAATTGTAGCGTTCAGAGGAGATGCCGAGCGAATCTATTGAATCTTTCACTTCTTTTATGTAGGCAGCTTTAGTTTCTTCGCTATTTTCATAGGTCGCAGAAGGACTAATAATGACAGTCTTCGGATTATTCGAGTCAATATAAGCGGTGTAATATTCGAATCCAAAACGCTGCAAATATCTTGGAACAATTTCATCTCGAATTGATTCACTATCACTGCTCTTGCATTTAAAATCCTTATATATAACCTCTTCGTCATCTAGGCACAGCACAAAAGTAGCTACTTCCGGATCCAGCACCGCATTCGAACCATAAATCACATCGTATGACTGTTGGAGTTCAGGGATGTCTATCGTCATATGAAGATATAAGGTCTGCTTGTTAAAAGAGTGCTTATAAAACTTATCTCCACGAATCACCGCCTCGATTTTATCGGCATTCATGTTGCTATTATTTTCACTTGCAATTTTGAATACTTTTTTCTGAATATCGGCAATATCGTCTTCCGATAAGCCAGGTGCTTTCTTCGCCAAATCTTTAATCGTCAGTTCTGGCATTCGCTCATAGCGCTCAGCGTCATTCTTAGCGGTTCTATCATCGCTTATCTGCGAAACAGATACTATGATCACTATGATTAGTAGCAGCTGAAAAGCTATAAAAGCTATAAAGATTGGGCTGGCTTTTTTCTGACCGTTGCTATTTAGGAAACGATCTGACCAACTAGGTTCCATTCGTTAAATACTCCGATATCTTATTTTTATCAACGCTGTTTGGATAAGCAAAGCTATACCCGGAATTGACCCATTGCCATTTTTCAGGATCGTCACTTTCTTCAATCGCAATAAAGCCCGAGCCGCCACCCTGTACGTCACTATTATTATCCAAGACGCCAGTACCGCCATTACCCTTGCCGATGCCTTTATATTTACAGCTTGCATGCCCAATGATCCATTTTCCGTCATGATGCCCTAGCACTACTGCGGTATGCTGTACGGGTGTACTTATGATCGCGAACACTTTCGGATCGGTGCCGAATGTCGCCTCAACACTGCTTCGCTTCTTTAGAATAGACACTAGCTCTTGACCATCGCCCCATAAACCGTCCGACGGGGCGCCTATGGTCGTAAACTTATTTATAAAGAATGCTGAGAATGTAACACAGTTTGAGCCACCGCCATTACATAGACCCCATTGAGCGCTGCCTACAGCATTCTTTGAGCTATCATTCTTATTCTCGCCGTAGTTCATCATGAAGGTTTTGGCCTGGTCTATCGTGAGCCCTTCTTCGCCAACAGTATCGTTATTGCCGCCGCCATTGTCGCAATAGTCAAAGCAAGAATTACTGCTACCGCTGCCTTTTTTCTTTATGGCGCCAAATTCGCCATGGTGGATAGCAGCAATAATATCGCTGAGCGGAACCGTGCTGTTGCCGACAGAGTTAGAATTGGCTACCCATACGTTATCTTGGCTATCGATTTTGAATATGCCGACGTAGTGGCCGCTAGTAGCAGAATTCGAAAAACCAGGATGGGAACCTTCGCCAGAAAGATGGATCATGTAGCCCTTATTGAGATAATCTTTTATCTTATCATACGCCTCGGTTTTATTCGCATACGACTCCTCGATAACTTCCAGACCATATTTCTCGCCTACTATTTTATCGAGCGTGGAATAAGGTTTACTGATGAGATTATAGTAGCCCGTACTCTTCGTAATGTCGGCAATATCTTGTGGATAAACGTCTTTTCCGGTCAGCGCTGTCGTAAGCATCGCCATCGAAACTAGACCACAACCCGTCTCGGCGACGGTCTTTGATTTATACTCAGGGCTGCTAGGATCGCGTCCGTATAGCATAGACGTCCAGTCCAAAGAAGAGTTTTCGTGATCGCTTGCCTCGTAATTACCCTGATAGTATTGCGGATAATCCCCTTCATGAGAGGTACAGTCCGAGCTGGAACTGGAACCCATATCCTCTGGATTCGTATCGCTCGCATGGCTGACATGCCAATCCTCATTCGACACATTACGAGCCAATCCGTATTCGCTTAGATACTGATTAAAGAATCCACTGACACCGCTGTCTCCCCAGCCACTTCCGCCCATAACAAAGTCTACCGCCGTACCTAGCTGATGATTAGAATGGCCTGGCTCTGCAGCGAGATTACCATCATTGCAGCTTCCGGATTTGTAGCAATTGTAGAAATATGTCTGCTGTTCCATCGTGCGAAAACTTTGAGAGGCGGACAAATTTCCTCCGTATAGTTCATTGTATTTTTTACCTAATGCGTAATAGGCGCCAGATGCGCGCGAGTTGACATGGATATATCCATCGGTGTCCGTCTCGCTAGTTGAGCTAATATTCGGGATCGAGCAGAGGCGAATCTTGATTTGATTTCCGTCATAATATGCCTCTTCTGTTACGCCTAGATCTGTTGTCCCGCTGGCGCAAGGCACATTGTCCGAAGCTTCATGCACATTCCCGACAACCGAAGTGCTATTATTTGACGAGCCTCCACTATTCGAATTGTTCTCGGCAGACTTATTCATGCTAGCCGACATCGTAACTTCGCCCGCTGCTTCCGTGTCAGAATCTTTGTTTCCGCTGGAATCTTTACTACTGCCAGAATCTTTAGAGCTGCCATTATTGCTTGTATCGGACGATGATCCAGCTATTGAACTCCCGCTGCTCATACTAGCTAGCACTTCGCCTTTGCCCGATATTCGGCATAGAGACTTTAGCTTACCTAACTTTGCCGAAGCCTCATACATACCTCCAGATGTTGCCGATATAGCACCAAGAGTATGGTATCCGAGAGCTACAGAATCAGGGTCATTTTTGGCCAATGTACAATAATCTGTTCCTACTTTATCTGATATCAAATGCTGACATGCGTGCGCGTCATAGGTGATAAAATAAATTGGTTCGCTCGAGTTTTCGAAAGTCGCTACATATTTTTCTCCGAATCCAGTCGTATATACTTCTGCAATTAATACTATCCAATAATATTTCCGCGTGCTATTTCCGCCATTCTTCGTAAATCTCGGAATCCAGCCATCGATAGTGTTATTTGCGTAATCTATATCATAATTTTCTGCATAGATATATTGCAACCCCCCGAAATCTTCGTCAATTTCAGTATCGCTCAAAAGCGTAGCATTGTCCTTCTCGTTGGTGTTAGTGTAGGCGATTTTCGGATACGGACCGCTCGACGAAGCAGGACAATGCCCGTTATCGACACAGTTTTCCCAATACCAGAAATCGTCTGCACTCGTACTACTATCAACCTTGAAGCATCCTTCAGTATCTACGTTAATGTTATTTACTTTATTCAGACATTCTCCTGGGTCATAGAAGAAAATATTGTTAGCGGAAAAACGATCAAGTTGCGCATCTGTTAAACCTTGTGCCTGAACTTTAGCAAAGCAGGAGTTGCTACCAAAAAGTAAAGCACAAAAACAGAGACCTAAGAAAAATACTATAATTCGTCGCGCCGGTGCATATTTATTTCTCATCATTTAGCATACCTCTTATAGATTAACTCGTAGTCATCGGGATTATAGCCCGCCTCCTTTATTTTCTTAGCCACTTCATCTTCATAATCCTTGCCATAATAGCTCACGAGTAGGCACGCGATTTTTTCGCATCCCACACCGAACCCGTCTTTGATAGAAAAGCCGGCAGACGAAGTGCCGAGATTAGGATCTTTATAAAGAAAGGCCTTGATTGGTAGTTTCTCTTTAATCGATAATATTCGCTCAAATTTAGTAATAAATTCCTGCGCGGAAGTGTCGCCGTCAGTAGTCTTATTACTATCAGCAGAAGCGATTGTTTTTAGCTGCTGATATGATTCGTAATTCTCTTTCAGCTTGTAATAATCGAAATTTTTATCTGCATCAGAAAGGAAAGTTACGACCGAAACGAAATGCTTCGGCTCGATATTGATAGATAGACTCTTCGACTCTAGGCCTTCACGAGAAATCACGATTTCATAGTTGCCAGGCTCAATCGAATACTGGCCATTAGAATAATGCGTGTCGCCATTGACGGAAATCGTTGAATTAATCGGTACGATATTAAAATCAATCGTCGAAGTCTTTGCCGATTGACGCACGGTCAAAAATACAACCACAGCAACGGCTATAATATTCGCGACTAGAATAGCGCGAATCCACTTATTGCGAAAAAACGCTTTTAGGAGCGGTTCATTCCCATTATGCATATGTTTTTATTATATCATTCTGTGCTCTATATTATTAGCAAAAAATGCACATAAAAAAATGGCACTCGCCCCAAAACTAGTAATAACTTATAGTGGGGGCGGTGCCTATTTTAGAGTTCTATGACCATTCCTCGTTAAACGAGTTGACGATCGGAATTTCCGAGTAGTTACCGGTGGTTGAATTATGCTTGTTTCTGAGTGCTCCCTCGGCAAAGTACCATCCTTCCGGATATACCAGCTCTCTGGGATTAGTGTCTGTCGTAACAGTGAAGCTGTACCCATCAGGCTCAGACCTAACATAAACTCCATCATTAAGCATCGAAAACACCTTTGCAGCAATTGCTGCCGAATAATCACAACTCTTTACAACCTTTACCTCGTCGCTCATAATTTTATCCTTTCTGCTGGCTCACCCCCCAGCAAGGGATCTAAGTAACCGAGAGCAGACCATTCTGCAACTCATTTTGACTACAATTTTTATAGTCAAGATGA
Organism: uncultured Candidatus Saccharibacteria bacterium; assembly: GCA_946411935.1. Classification (GTDB taxonomy): domain Bacteria; phylum Patescibacteriota; class Saccharimonadia; order Saccharimonadales; family Saccharimonadaceae; genus UBA2834. Next base: position 5,623 of record CAMKFS010000030.1, read on the forward strand.
GTCGCGGGATGGACTAGTAAAGAATAGTACTAAGGAGCTATAGTTTTTATCGACTATTTGTATATTATATCATACTGGGCAGAAATTGTCAATAGAAATCTGCCTTTTTGCTTGTGTTATAATTCCCTTAATATGCAAGAAAGTACTCCCGCAGCAATTAACGAACAGAAAGATTTTACAAACCTCCTGGCCGTCCGTGAATATGTCGATGATTTAGTCAAGAACTGCGCTTCCCTATACGAGTCATTCGCGAAGACAGTCAAGGAAGATGAGGAGAAAAACGAGCCTCTCAAACCGGAATTTCGTGAATATAAATTCAAACACAATTACAAAGATAAGTTCCAAGTGATCGTTTTTAGCGATGGAAGCAGTAAATTTTATGAGGATTATGCCAATTATTCAGTCGCAGCGAACGGCGGTGGATTGCAAGGCGTATCTTCATTAGAGATTAGGCTCAATCTTAGTTATAAATCCGGAAAAGAGGGTGGTTTTATTGACCATGATTATGAATTCCGCATCAAATTTGAGCCAGGCAAAACAAGTTTCAAATACACCGCAAACTTTGACGACCCAGCGATTAACGGCATCCGCGACAAGCTTCTCGAAAAGCTCGAAGCCTTCCCTGTTACTAATACAATATTCTCGAGGCCTCAATAATGGGAATGGCCTATGTCGCTCGAGATAAGACGATTAGCCTCGAGCCGATAATCGAGTATTTCGAGGCGATCGAAAAGTTTATTGCCGACACGAAGCAAATCGAGGCAGACGAGGCGAAAGCAAACGAGCAATTACAATTCAGTTATCAAAAATGGACCCACACGAATGTCTTTAGCTCTTTGAATTATTCCCTTGCGCGAGTTGACGGCGCTTCGGTTGATTACAAAAGCATCAACGACTTTAAGACAACACTAATTCATCAGCCATCATCAATCAGGCGCATATCGGCAAACTTGCGCGTTAATTATTCGACGCTCGAGAATGGAAAGTACGGCGAGCGCGATCGCACGACGACGATATATTTACTAGCAAAGCCTGACGGCTTCAAGCTCGAATATGATATTTATCCAGAAGAAAAGGATTTTGAGCAGGCGACGAACGATTTTGTCGCAAAAATTGATCAGATGCCAATCAAACTCGATCACATCGCAAAGGCGAAGGATCTTATTATTATGAAAGTCGGTTTTGGAATGGGGATGATTCCGGCGACCATTCTGACATTTGCAAGCGTTTTCGTCCCGCCGCTGCGCGAATTTTATAAAAACTATTTTTGGGCATATCCACTAATTAATCTCGCAGTCGGTTTCATCTTTGGCGTCTTTCTTGGCGGAATTAAATTAAATAGCTCCTATTCACAGCTAATCCCCACGAAATATGGCGGCTGGGATAAGCGCACACATTCTTCTTATAGAGTTGACGATATGGATACGTTTAGCGAAGAAGTTGACGTCTTGTTGGGCGACAAGGCGAATATCGGGAGCACACGCCAATATATCGAGAAGACAGAAAAGACAATTTCGCGCCTGATCGTGCCAGAATTAATAGCCGTAGCAGTTTTCTCGTTGGTTGCTTTTATTATTATTTCGATTGGTGGCAATTAATGCCGATTTTCTTAATTCCAATTATTGTGGTTCTGGCGATTTTTTGCCTGACGGCACTAGTTGGCGCTCCATATGTCCCAAGTCGAAACAAGGAGATTCGCGAAGCCTTCACGAAGCTCTATAAGCTTAGCAAAAATGATCTACTAATCGATCTTGGTAGTGGCGACGGAAAAGTCCTAAAGGCCGCAAGTGAATGCGGGGCTAGCAGTATCGGCATCGAGTTAAATCCGATTTTAGTTTTCATCAGCAAACTGCGCTTGCGCAAGGACAAAAATGCGTCCGTTTATTGTCGCGATTATTTCCATTTTGATTTTCCCGCCGAAACGACAGTTGTCTATCTTTTTAGCGAGGACCGCGATACGCCAAAAATCGTGAACTATATCGAAAAACAAGCTACAAAAATCGGACACCCAATTTATCTAATTTCGTACGCCTTCGAAGCAGAAAAATACAAGTCTGAGAAAAACTATCGCGCGTATTATTTATATAAAATTAAGGAGACAAAATGAAAATAGAATGGTTTGGCCACTCATGTTTTCGTATTAATGATTCACTTATAATCGATCCCTTTAAAGCTGGGAGCGTCCCCGGTTATAATCCGCTGAAAATTGTCGGCGACAAAGTGGTTTGTACGCACGAACACGCCGACCATTCCGGAAGAGAATGCGTTCAACTAACTGATAAACAGTGCATGCTCGAAATTCGCGAATACGCCTGCTGGCACGATGAGCAGCAAGGCGCTTTGCGCGGGCCAAATACAGTCTTCGTTATTTCGGACGGAGAAGAAAAATTAGTACATCTTGGCGACCTAGGCCACTTCCCTAACAACGAATTACTCGCGGCGATTTCTGGAGCCGATTATCTGCTGATCCCAGTCGGCGGACACTATACGATAGATGCGACGATGGCGGCAAAAATTTGCGAAGCCGCTCAGCCAAAGCGAATAATTCCTATGCATTATCGCTGGGGCGAATATGGATATCCGGAAATTAGCACACTAGAACCATTTCTCGATGCAATAAAAACGACCACGCTTGCGGATTGCGTGGCCATACAAGAATTAATAAGGAATAATTAGCCTATTCAAAAACGAGGCCAGCCGAAATATTGATATCGAGGGGGCCGATATTTTGAGCATTCTCTTTGTAGCTTAGCGTAATAAATAGTTGCCGGCGACCAACCTGCCCACGATTAATTACCGTATCGACGCCATAAGATGTGCCTATATAGTCTTCGTCATTAAAACTAATTCGATAATCGACATAATCGGCGAGCTCGGGCGCGATTTGACTCATTTGAATTTCCGAAAGCGTCTCGGCAGTGTTGCCCTTATTGACGATATTTATAACCGCTGCGTAGCTGTCGCCCGGTTTTTCGAGATGAAGCTTTGCGGTTAAATTGTTGCCTTCAATCGTTTTTTCGATGGCCATAACAGACGATTCGCTTTCCTGGTATGAATTTGCATCAAAACCAACATTATGGACCGCATTAGCACTATTCGTCGCAAAGGCATCGTCGTTAACTAACTGCGCATAAGCCGCAAATCCTACCGACATAAAAAGCAGTGCGAAAGCGAGCACGCTAATGACGGCGTAATGGAACTGTTTTTGTTTGTGCATTTTTGTTTTTCCTTGTTTTGCAAGTATTAATTTAGCATAAACATGATGATTTTGCAAGTAGCGGTAAGCGAGGTAGATATGATACAATTAAGGCATGTTAGCCGTAAGCTTCTTGCAGTGGTGGTATTCTCGTGGTTGGGGGATATATTTTCGAGGCTTCCGCGAGCGCATGGGGAATATTATAGATTTCTTTTCGATTGGCCTATTATTGAAGACATTATTCCAGCCATTCAAACAGGTCTCCGCTGACGAAACCGGAGAGCGCGGCGGACTTCAGGGTTCACTGATTGCGTTTTTCGATCGTTTGCTATCTCGCATTATCGGCTTCATCGTGCGCACGGCGCTCATCGTTTTCGGGGTTATTTCAATGTTGGTTTCTTTTATATTTGGATTAATTGTCGCAGTTATTTGGCCATGCATTCCACTACTTCCAGTTGTCGGGATTATTATTAGCTGTACGGGAGTTTCATTTTAATGGGTGCGAAATATTCAAAGTTCAGTCATCGCTCAGTTGAAGCTCGAGCGGATAAAATCCTAAATTCTACGCCCGTAAAGGCGCTACTTGCTTTAACTCTCATTGCCCTGATTGGTTTTGGTGGCGCATTGTTATTCTTGCATCAATCAATCGGCTGGCTATTAATTAGCCTAGCTGCAATTCCGCTTGAATTCTTAATCTGGGCAAAATACGAGCTAAAAGAAGTGCCAATTGGCAAGAATAATACTATCAATGACTTGCTCAGTAACGAATGTTTGGTGCGACTCGGCTCACATCCGACTCCGCAGTCAGCGGCGAGCTGGATCCATAAAACTCGTAGCGGCAATTTCCTCGCGATGCGCTACTCAATTACGCCACGCATGCTCGAGGCAATTACGAAAGATATGCCAGAAGATATGGAGCCGATTTTTGCAAAAGCTCTCGAAATTCGCGAAAAGACTCAGTCGGAAGTTATCTCTGGCGGCGTGCTTGCGGTAGCGATTATCGAATGCCGTCCAGACCAAGAACAGATTCTAAAGTCGATGAAGATGGAAATTGCAGACCTATATGATGGATTGCTATGGTTTAACTACCTTAGCGGTCTCGTCAAGGGCATGCGGCAGCACAGACATACCGGCGGCTTCGCGCGTGATTTAATGTTTGGCTATACTCCGCTCTTGCAGAATTACGCAACTAATATCTCCCGCCAACACGAAACGACGCGCGGCGGCAATGTCTCAGTTTCTCTACATCGCGAGCAGATTCAGCAAATGATCGATACATTCTCAAAAGGCGGGCGACAAAATATCGCGATTATCGGCCCAGACGGCTCCGGTCGCAGCACACTCGTAAACGAATTTGCCTCCGAGATCCTAAATGCCGACAATAAGATTTCGTCACGTATTAAATATCGTCAAATCTTTAAGCTAGATGCTGCGGCATTAATAAGCGCAACGAGCGAGCGTGGCGATATGGAGATTCTCATGAACCGCATCCTAAACGAAGCTTTCTACGCAAAGAATGTAATTCTTTGGCTCGAGAATGCCGAGCTATTCTTCCAGGAAGGAACTGGCTCAATTGATATCTCAAGCGTACTCTTGCCAGTGCTCGAAAACAGTTCGATTCGCATTATTCTCACAATGGACCAGCAAAGGTTCCTTGAGATTTCTTCACGTAAATCCACCCTCGCTAACGCATTAAATAAAATCATGGTAGAGCCAGCAGACGAAATAGCGACAATGAAAGTCATGCAGGATCGCGTTCCGATGCTTGAGGCGCAATATGGAGTCGTATATACTTTCTGGGCATTGCGCGAATCATATCATCTTTCCGAACGCTACGTACATGATCTCGTGATGCCTGGCCGAGCAATTAGTTTGCTTGAGTCTTCTGCAAATTTTTCGATCAATGGCTACATTACTGACGAATCCGTCCAGCAAGCAATTGAGAAAACGGTCGGAGTAAAAATGCAGTCTAGCCACGACGAAGAAGATAAGGCTAAATTGCTCAACATGGAAGAGCTTATTCATCAACGTTTGGTTGGTCAGGATATGGCCGTACGCGCCGTTAGTGATGCCCTGCGCCGCGCAGCAGCAGGCGTTCGCAACGAGAATCGCCCAATTGGCACCTTCCTCTTCCTCGGACCTACTGGTGTAGGTAAAACTGAGCTCGCGAAGGCTATTTCTGAAGTATACTTTGGCGGCGAAGGCACAATCGTGCGCATTGATTTGAATGAA
>CAMKFS010000031.1 GCA_946411935.1 uncultured Candidatus Saccharibacteria bacterium
CTACCTCTGGAATCTCCGCTGCCGCGCCCATCGCACCAAACAAATCTGTCTGACCAGATGCCGCATCTTTTTGCATCTTGTTTCCATAAGCTTGTATCTTATCAAGGTTAAATAGTAAGTCCGAACGATCGCCGAAACGATCAAACACGCCCGTCTTAATCGCTGATTCCCAAGATTTCTTGTTAAATTTCGTTGCATTTACGCGCTTCGCAAAATCACAAATCGATTTGAACGGGCCATTCTTATCACGTTCTTCAATTACTTCCTCAGCAAGTGCCTTACCCATACCCTTAATTGCCGCAAGACCAAAACGCACTTTCTTTTCCTTACCGACCGTCGCGAAATCCGCATAAGACTCATTGATATCTGGGCCAAGCACCGGAATTCCCATGCGCTTACATTCAGTCATCTCAATCGCAAGACGATCAGTCCAACGCATATCTGCCGTCATTAGCGCCGCCATAAAGGCATCCGGATAATAAGTCTTCAAATACGCCGTCCAATACGCAACCAATGCATAACATGCCGCGTGGCTCTTGTTGAAACAGTAGTTCGCGAAATCGAGAAGCTGACTCCAGAAGGTCTCCGCAATCTCTTCCGTCGCTCCACCAACTTCCACTGCGCCTTTAACGAAGAGTGGCTTCATCTTGTTCATGAGATCAACCTTCTTCTTACCCACCGCCTTACGTAAGGTATCTGCCTGACCGCCAGTAAAGCCACACCATTCCTTCGACGCCTGCATGAACTGCTCCTGGTAGATCAAAATACCATAGGTATTCTTGAGCGAGTTCTCAAGTCCAGGATGCAAATAAGTAATCGGCTCTTCCCCGTGCTTACGCTTAATGAAGCTCTCGATAAACTGCATCGGTCCCGGACGGTAAAGCGCGTTCATAGCGATAAGATCATCAAACGCCGTCGGCTGCAGCTCACGCAAATAACGCTTCATGCCCGCAGATTCAAACTGGAATACGCCAGTCGTATCGCCGCGACGGAATAACGCATACACATTATCGTCATCCAGCGGAATCTTATTCATATCGATCACTTTGCCGTGAACTTTCTTAATAATGCGCAAAGCCTGCTGAATCACCGAAAGGTTAGATAGACCCAAAAAGTCCATCTTAAGAAGGCCAAGTTCCTCAACCTGCGGGCCAGGATACTGCGTCGCAAGCGGCCCTTTCGCCGAAACTTCCAACGGCATAAACTTCACCAAATCATCAGGCGCAATCACCACGCCGCAAGCATGCACACCGTGCGAACGAATCGTGCCCTCGAGCCTCATCGCAAGGTCAATCACCTCTTTTACGGTCGGATTCGTTTCGTATTCCTTCTTCAAATCTGGCTCATTAACAATCGCATCCTTCAACTTCACATGATGCCCCATCACCGGATCCGGCACGAGCTTCGCGATGCGATCTGCCTCTGCATAAGGTACGTCCAACACGCGCGCTACATCGCGCACCGCGTTCTTCGCCATCATCTTACCAAAGGTCACAATGTTACTCACGCGACCCTTACCATACTTCTGAGTACAATATTCAATCACCTCATCGCGGCGGTTATCCTGAATATCAGTATCAATATCAGGCATCGAGATACGGTCTGGATTCAAGAAACGCTCAAAGAGAAGATCATACTTTAGTGGGTCCAAATCTGTAATATGAATCGCATATGCCAACAACGCACCCGCCGCCGAACCACGACCAGGCCCATAAATAATCCCTTGATTCTTACCCCAGTTAATGAAATCCTGAACAATCAAGAAGTAGCCGTTATAGCCCATGCTATCCACAACCGATAGCTCGTAATCAATACGCTCGAGAATTTCCTTCGAAAGCATCTTGCGAATCTCTTCAATCGAAGCTTTCTCGGCTTCCTCCTTCGTCATATACCCATAACGCTCAGCGAGACCTCGGAACACCATCTTATCTAGATATTCCTTCTCCGTCTCACCCGTATCAATTGGGAACTTCGGAATCAAAATCCGCCCCAGCTCAATCGTCACATTGCAGCTATCCGCAATTTTCTTCGTATTCAAAATCGCCTCTGGACAAGTCTTCTGCCAACGCGGCAAAAGTTCATCCGGTGTAATCACATGCAACTGAAATTCCTTCAGCGACATGCGTTTCTCGTCCGTGATACGCGCACCTGTACCAATACAGAGCAGCACCTCATGCGCATCCTGGTCCTCATGCTTAATATAGTGCGCATCACAAGTCACCACCAACGGCAAACCAGTCTCCTCCGAGAACTTCATCAGCTGATTATTAATCTTGTTCTGGACATCCCAATGTGTCGGCGAATCCGGATGGCCATGATCCTGCATCTCAAGATAAAAACGTCCTTTAAAGGTCTCGGAATACCATTTAATCAGCTCGCGCGCCTTATCGAGATCATCATTACGAATCGCCATTGAAATTTCCGAACCAGCACAACCCGAAAGACAAATAATCCCCTCGTTATATTCCTCCATTACGCGATGATCAATACGCGGTTTGTAGTACTTGCCATCCGTCTCCGCAATCGTAAGCATCCGGCACAAATTCTCAAAACCCTTATTTGTTTGCGCCAAAAGTGTCACATGGAAGCGTTCCTTGTCGTATGCCGGATCGCGATCCTCTAGTCTGCGCGCCGCTACGTATGCCTCCAGACCAAGAATCGGCTTAATCCCAGCGTCATTTGCAGTCTTATAAAGCTCAATCAAACCCGACATCGTACCGTGGTCAGTTACCGCCACCGCCTCCATGCCAGTCTCTTTCACGAGGTTCACCAGCTCATCTACCTTCGTCAAACCATCAAGAAGCGAGTAGTGCGTGTGATTATGCAGATGCACAAAATCACTTGGTTTTAGCTGAATCTCCTCCGTTTTCGTCATGTATCTATTTTATCACGAAAACCCCGATAAAAACCGCCCATCTTGACAAAACATAAGAAGTTTGCTATAATTATTAATATACTTTGATCACTTCCCTAGAGGGGAAGCTTTTTGTTGCAATGCTCATGCTTGCAAAAAATAATCAGTAATTAATAAACTAAAATAGTAATCTCCGTAGATTAAGTATCTTACCAGTCTACGGTTTTTGTCTTTACTCGAAAAATAAGGAGGTGATAAGTCTATGAGTAAAGCAGATGTAATCTATATCGACATGTGCAATGCAATTATGGCCAACAATGTTGACACTACCGGCGAAAAAGTCCGCCCAAAATGGGAAGACGGCACTTCGGCTTATACAATCAAAAAGTTCGGCATCGTCAACCGCTATGACCTTCGAGAGGAATTCCCAGCAATCACTTTGCGCCAGACCTACATCAAGTTGGCAATTGACGAAATCCTCTGGATTTGGCAGAAAAAGTCCAACAATGTTCGCGACCTTAATTCGCATGTCTGGGACGAATGGGCCGACGAAGACGGCAGTATCGGCAAGGCCTATGGCTATCAGCTCGGCGTTAAACACATCTACAAAGAAGGCGAGTTCGATCAGGTCGACCGTGTGCTTTACGATTTAGCAAATACGCCGTATAGTCGCCGCATCATGACCAACATCTACGTACATCAAGATTTGCACGAGATGAATCTCTATCCATGCGCATATGGCATGACCTTTAATGCCGAGAAGCGCCCAGGCGACAAGAAGTTCACTCTCAATGCCATATTAAAACAGCGCTCGCAAGATGTCCTTGCGGCCGGCAACTGGAATGTTGTTCAGTACGCCGCCCTACTCATGATGATCGCGCAAGCCGTCGACATGATCCCGGGCGAATTAGTTCACGTTATTGCCGATGCACATATTTACGACCGGCACATACCAATCATTAAGGAACTCATCCAGCGCGAACAGTTCCCTGCTCCAAAGGTAACTCTAGACCCAAGCATTACAGATTTTTATGCTTTTACGCCAGACAGCTTCAAGATTGAAAACTACAAATATGGCGAGCAAATCAAAGACATCCCAATCGCAGTTTAGAGGGAGGTGATTCTATGTTTTTAGTTGTAGCCGTTGATCGCAATTGGGCAATCGACAGAAAAACAATTTAGTCTACCGCATTCCAGTTATTGAAGCCCAATTCCGCGAACTCATCAAAGGAAAGACTATTATTTACCAACGCGACACAATGACGAATTTCCCAGATGGCAAGCCTCTAGCTGAATGCAACAATCTAATCTATACTTTTGACACAAATTATGCATGCGACGGCGCAACTATCATACATAGTATCAATGAGTTAGATGAGTTTCCGACCGACGATCTATATGTCATTGGCGGGTCAAGTGTTTATCGATTGCTATGTAACAAGTGCAAATATGCCTTCGTAGCATATGTCGACTCCAATTCAGTCGGCTGCAATGTTTTCTTCCCAGATCTTTCCAAAAAAAGCAGATGGAGCAAACTCGATCAAACATCAATTATGCATTACAAAGGTTTACCATATCTATTTGAGACCTATATCAACAATGCCGTAGACTAAAAACTAGCCACTCCAACAGGGGTGGCTTTTTCTATCTTGCCAGCCTCAAATAATAGAAGCGCTCCACATTCCCAAAGCGCCCAGCAATCTCATTGTCGCGCTTCCCTACTATTACAAATCCATTCGCTTTTAGCCAAAGCTCAAAATCCACGATGATCTCGCGACGCATCTTATTATTCTTCACGATGCCGTTCTTCAACTGGAATGGTCTGGCCTCAAACTGCGGCTTCAGCATCACAAAAAACTCCGTCCCCGCGCTCGCAAGCACTTGCTTCGCATAGTCAAGCACCTCGCGCAAACTAATAAAACTCACATCCGCAAGAATCAAATCCACCGGCTCCGCTAGCGTAAAGTCAAAGATGTCTGTTTTCTCGTGTAATTCAATTCGCCCATCAAACCTAAGCGGCGCCTTCATCTGGTTTGTCCCCTTCTCGACCGCAATCACTTTATTTGCGCCACTCTTCAGCGCATATTCCGTAAATCCACCAGTTGAAGAGCCAATATCGAGCACCACTTTCTCACGAAAATCCACTCGCAATGCCTTTGCGGCATCCGCAATCTTATATTCCGCCCGTCCAACTACTTCGTTCATATCTATATTATATCAGCGCGAAACAACTAATAGTGGCTTTCCAACTTTTACGATTTCCACCGTGCGCACACCCGAAATCATCTTGTATTCCCCCTCCGCCTGAATCATCACCTTCGTTGCCTTCGGAAACACGATGCAGTCATAATCACTCTCCACCCCAGGAATTCGCTTAAATACCGACTTCAGCATCATCGGCACCAACTTGCGAAACTTCGTCATCTGTCCAGTCATACTTAAGAATGCTGCATCCTTCAAATACCAATCCGAACCCTTCATTATCTTTGCAACCGAACGACCATTCACGGCCATATAATCAGAGATTTTGTTGCACTCCATAAATTCTTCCGACGAATCACCGAGATGAAACTTCTCCGGCATAAATTCGCGTTTACGGTTTTTAAACCACCACTTCATTAAAGTAAACAAACTAAAAATCGTCTTCCTACCACCTTTCCGCAAAGTTTTTCGCGTCTTCGGCGCATCAAACACCGCGCAAGCCTCAGCAAACATGCCAATCGTAAAATAGCACATCCCAAATCGCCAATGCTTACCATTGATCTTGCACTCGAGCGGATAGACTCGCTTAACCTTCCCCTTCAAAATGTCTTCCAGCTTCAACGAGCCAAACGTTCTTGCCACATCATTAAAGTTCCCATAGCCGATTACACCGAACTTCACATTCTGCGCTTTCGACAACATGATACCGTTAATCGCAATGTTCGCCGTTCCATCGCCCCCAGCCGCAATTACCAAATCACCAGAGGTCAAAATCTTCGCAAGCCGTTTTGCATTCTCGTCCACATTCGTCGGAGCCACTTCGAACTTCCCCACCAAAACCCCTTTCAGCCCGTGCAGCTTCTCAATAATATCCTTCTTTACAGAGGAATAATGCGAACTTCGTGGATTATAAACAATAAACAAACGTTTCATACTTTTTCGGACAATTTACTATTCAATTCTTCTATTTTCGCATAAAAATTCAAAATGTCATCTCTTGACATTCCGAGAATATCGTCCAACTTAATCTTGGAGTACTTTTCCTCCAAATCATGGCCAATCAAATACATCTTATTAAAATCATCCGTCAAGCCATCTTTCTTCGCTTTGCCGTCATGGTTTTTATGATAATTTGCGATTTCCGCCCGATACTCACTCAGCTCTTCCCCGAGTACGCGCAATTTCTCGCTGCTAGATTCCTTGAGCTTCGCGATGTTCTCGTCCGTCAAATCTAAGAGCAATTTAATATCTTTCCAAATCGCCGAGAGCTTCTCGATCTTTGCATATTCCGTCTTAACTGTCTCATAGGCCGAAGCAATCTCTTTATCTTTCATTACATTCGATGCCGACAAAGATTCAATATAGCTATTCGTCTTTTCGAGTGTCCCCTCAAAATCACTGACTCGTTTTTTCTCATCGTCGTTAAAATCAAGACTTTCCGGTGTTTTATCTAGAAATTCCTCAACTGAGCCGCGTGTACCAGCTATTTCCGACACCATATCATAAGCCTCAGTATAGGCAATACGCTCTCGCGTAATTGCGAGCACCACAAAGACGGCCAGCATCACTACGACACCAATTAAAACTACGGTAAAAATCCGCTTATCTCGCGACATTTCACGCCGCGGCTGTTTTTCTTTTACCCGTCTCATCTAATACCTTTCACCCACAATTCGCTCGGAAGCGGCCACGAGTTCGGCTGACAGCCACGCAAGCCCGTCGACTGCTGCAGCATAATCGGGCCCAACCCAGCCTCCGTTTCGCATGTCGGAATATGCGGATGCCCTAGATAGTGCCCCGTCTCATGATTCACGACCATTCTCCGATAGTTCAATAAACTCACCCCAAGCGCATTATATGAATCAGACGCATTCATCCAACGCTTGTCATTAATCAAAATTAACTGCCCAACTTGGCAACTCAATTCGTCTGAACAAATTGTCGGCGAAGCTTTTTTAACTTCTTCGCCGCTCGCCAAAATCACGTGCGCCTGCGCACCTTCTTTGACTTCTTTCATTGTTACGCCCGCACGAAGCCACCCCCGCTCATCCGCATAAATCTCCGCAACTATTCGGCGGAATTCTTCGATGTCTCCTTTGACTTCACCGCGCGTAGAGATGTCGTAACTAATTGTATAGTTTGCATTACTTCTATAATATTCATCCGCAGTTTTTTGAGCCGACAATTGTGCCGACGCCACCTCCTTTGCCACCGCTAAACTAACGATGCCACTAAACATTACTATTCTTCTTCATCCTCGATCACTACTGATGGGCAACTCACCACTCCTGCAAGCGCCTTCTTTTCTTCATCAGTAGAATCTTTACATGGGTTCTTTTCGTTGTCGCTATCAAATGCAGCCGCCTTCCATACATTGTCTGCTTTACGCGAATAAAGGAGCGCTCGCTTCGATCCGGCCGCATTCGTCACTTTCAAGCTAGCGACGCGGAACATATCATTTGACTTGATAAAATTAATCGAAGTATCATTCGGGTCAATTGTCGTAACCGCACCATATTTCTGCGAAACAACAGCACGAATCTGTTGAATATCCGAACCAGTAAGAATCTCGTCCGAAGCAATCGTCGTCATGGCATCCGCCTGATTCTCAACGCCCAAAGCATTATAAACTTCAGCCAATTTATCATTCAAAGCAATCTTCTGTTCTTCTTGCTTAATCGCGTTGCCGTTGAACATGTTCGCAATAACTACCATTACGATCACCGCAATAAACATGCCGCACGCAATTACAATTGCGCAAATTGCTGCCCTCTGCCAGATATAGTCAACTACCTTTCGGCCACTCACGACGCCATTCGCATTAACGGCATTCACGACGTTCATCTGTGTATTGCCTCGAGTCGACGTATTGACATCTAGCTGTTCTGGACTAGCGTTATTTACGGATTCAAAAAAGTTATTCGGCTGCCCAGCAGGCATACCATTCCCTTGTGGAAATTGTTCTTGTGGATTCATAACTCCTCACCCATACTCCTTATGTTTTTTATTATAGCAAATAAAACACAACTGAACAAAAATATACATTAACATTCTTGACGAATTCAGTTATCTGTGGTATAATATAATTACATTGCTCTTTTACATTCTGAGGATAAAAACGGGGAGGTGATAATATTATGCTTAGTAAAAAAGAAAGAGCCAAGCTGAAGAAAGAAAGAAAATATTTAAACAATCTTCTAAATTACCCTATTGGAACATATTCTGAACGCTTCGAAGACATTGTGAACTCTATGAACAAAGAGAGAAAGAACTCAATTATCTTCCGCTCAGTAGGATCCATCATAAGCTGTGCAATATTCGTCATCACAGTCATCCAAACTGACTTATTTGCCAAAAACAGAGTCATTGGCTGGATGGCACTCTTATCTTACTGTTTTTTTATTATATTTTCGGCCGGAATATCTGTCGCCATCGAGCGCAATACAGAACGCGAAGCGAAAGAATTTCTTGATTCTATCGCAGGCTATTATGTCTATCAAAGGCTAGAAAAAATAGAAAAAAAGCTGAACGCCTCAGAAAAATAAGAATCGAGCGTCGGGATTCCCCGGCGCTTTTTGCATACAAAAAAATACGACCCAAAGGTCGTTATTTTCATTATGGCGGAGAGAACAGGATTCGAACCTGCGAGAGCCTTGCGACCCTACACGCTTTCCAAGCGTGCTCCTTCAACCACTCGGACACCTCTCCAGCTCTTTGCATTCTACCACAAAAATGAGCATTTTTCCACCACTATAATACCATTGACTTTTTGTCTCGTTTATACTATAATTACAAAAGCTTTCAAAGCAGTTCTTTTTTAAAAATGTTTATGTAAGGAGGGGATTACATGATTTATTTATTTGAAATTACACCCGAAGGTGAAAGACTCACAATTGAGTCACGACAGGAAGCAATAGGATTGATCGAGGGATGCATTCTCTCGGACGTAGAGTTCAGAGGTGGAACGATCTACAATAACCCATTACATCTCGCAAGTGACCTAGTGGATGGCTCATATGTACTCTTTATCGAATTTGATAAAAGCAATCATACCATCACACCAATCAAGGCCTCAGCAGATCTTAGGAACTGGCTCCGCTACGATCGGCACAACACTAGTTATGGCGCAATCTCTAATTACATCGGGCGAAGATAAAACAATTCATTTATATGGTCGGCCTAAAAACCGACCATTTTTCATGCTTTAGCATTTTCTTTTACTTCAAAAACAGAGTATAATTAAAGCAATCGCAACATTAATTTAATTTTTTTAGGGTAAAATGCCAAATCAAGACAACGACACAATCATCGAGCTAAAATCCGTCTCGAAACGCTACGGTTTTGGCGATGCCGAATCTTATGCCCTTCGCGATTTTGACCTCACCGTCAAACGTGGCGAATTCATCATGATCATGGGCCCATCAGGCTGCGGCAAGACAACATTATTAAATATCATTGGCCTTCTCGACCAAGCAAGCTCCGGTCAGTACATCCTAGCCGGCAAGAACGTCGCTCGCGTCTCTTCCCGCAAGAAAGCACGCTTCCGCGCAAAAGAAATTGGCTTTATCTTCCAGAATTTTAATCTTGTCCCAAATCTTTCAATTATCGAGAACGTTTCCCTTCCTCTTATCTATTCCGGCTATCGCAAAACGCGCCGTCTTCGCATGGCCGATAATATTCTTGAGCATTTTCACCTTCGCGAACGCGAATATTACATGCCGTATCAGCTTTCTGGCGGCCAGCAACAGCGTGTCGCAATCGCTCGTAGCTTGATTTCCAACCCTAGCATCATTCTCGCCGATGAGCCAACCGGCAATCTTGATAGCCGCAACAGCCATATCATTATGGAAGAGCTTCAAGAGATTCATTCTCTTGGTAATACCATCATCATGGTTACACACAACCCTGCCTTAACTACCTATGCAACCCGCGTAATCAACATGCTTGATGGCGAGATCGATACCGACATCAAAACCGTCGACGACTCTGATTTACCAAAGAGCGGCGGCAAGAACGAAAAGGTCTCCGTCAAAGTCCTTTCTTCTCGTGATCCAATTCAGATGGAAATCGAATCAGAAAGCGATGTCGTCGTCTCTGGCGAAAACGTCACTACCGCCGAACCAGAAGCACCAGTCGAAGAAGTCGCACCCGAAGAACCAGCCGAAGATCTCCCAGAAACCACCGAGGCCACCGAAAACCTCACTGAGAAACTCGAAGAAATCCAAGAAGAAGCAAAGAAAGCAGAACCAGTCGTCAAACGCACCCGCACCAGCAAGGCCAAGA
>CAMKFS010000032.1 GCA_946411935.1 uncultured Candidatus Saccharibacteria bacterium
TTGGGAACGGAATCTGATAGTTCGCACCACCGACACGGCGTGACTTAACTTCAAAATCTGGGCTAACATTCTTAATAGCCTGCTCGAGAACCTCAACTGGATTCTCGCTCTTTAGCTTCTTTGCAGCACCTTCGATTGCGCTATAAACTGCGCGCTCAGCAACCTGCTTTTTGCCATCGAGCATAGATTTGTTAATAAGACGCTGAACGAGGACGCTCTGATACTTGCGATCTGGAGAGACCTTGCGCTGTAGACTTGCTGTAACTTTACGTGGCATAACTACTTATCCTCCTTCTTCGCACCATACTTAGAGCGACCCTGCTTGCGACCCTGGACACCCTGAAGATCGAGCGTACCACGGACGATGTGATAGCGAACACCTGGAAGATCAGGAACACGACCACCACGAACGAGCACGACTGCGTGCTCCTGGAGGTTATGGCCTTCACCGCCAATGTATGCCCAAACTTCCTGACCGTTGGTCAAACGAACACGAGCGACCTTGCGGAGAGCGGAGTTAGGTTTCTTTGGAGTCTTGGTTGTAACTTTAATACAAACACCACGCTTAAGTGGAGCGGCCTGCTTGTAATAGCGGGTCTTGAGCGTATTCACGATAGAACCGAGTGCCGGAGCCTTGCTCTTCTTGGCAGCGGATTTACGTGGCTTACGCACTAACTGATTGATTGTAGGCACAAAAAATCCTTTGTTTAATAATTGATATTGCTGATAAAGCTCAATTTGTCCAGCATTAACAAAGAGAGCTTACGAAACTCTTATCTGTAATATTAGCAAATATTCTCAAGAAAATCAAGCCTGATTATTGCCTATTTTTTCCATTAATACGTGCACCTTTACGAGCTTCGGAGTAAAGCGCGTCTTAGCAGAGTCGCTATCTTTTCGCACTGAGAAACTAGTATCAGACGTATATTTATACATGCCCTTTTCAGCCGATTCGCCATCTTCTAGACCAGGTATCGATATGTTTGGTCTATAACTTAACTCGACCCCCGTACTGTCATAGGATTTATATTGTAGATTTATATATAGCGCTTTACGCTTACTCACGTTTTTGACCGTTATTGGCTGACTGAAAAACAGCATTTGGCCTACTTCATTCGTGGTAAAATCACCAACCGTAATCTCTAGATAGTGAGACAGAATCGTAAGTAAGTCTTCGCGGCACCCCTCTAGCGACGTATCGGCGCTATTATAAGCCTCGGCTACACGACTAGCCTGTTCGGTCGCCCTTTTTACGTCAATGCCGTCACGAGCTAAATCCTGACCGCTTGGGTACTTTTCAATATTATCTAGATCCTCGCTTGATGCGCCAAATCGAGAAAGGCAGCTATTCTTAGCGTCAGCTATTTCATCTTTTGTCGGATAAAGAAGATAGTCTTTAAGTGCGCTAGAGTCGCTTACGTCAAAGAATTCTTTCGCAAATTCTTCAAATTGATTGTCATATATTGACTTTTGCGCGTTGATTCTCGAGATTACCTCGTCATATTCTGCTATAGCCTGCGCATTTTTTGAAAAAATCGAAACTATTATTACAACTATCGAAGAAGCTATAACTAAGAGGCAGACGGCAGCCCATAATTGCCATTTTTTCAGAATCGGCGGGATTGTGATTTCTTTTTTCGGTGCCGCTATTTTATCGTCCTTAATATTGCCGATAAACTCTTTACTATCAAATACAGAATCGCTTGCGCTCGTTGCTTTCGATTCATCATTGTTCGGCTCTAGAATGCCCGGCATTGGGCCATTATTTTCGTCCATATTTCTCCTTATGCTTATTTTAGCACAGGAAAATGGGAGAGTAACTAGTACTCTCCCTCATGTCTACGCAGAAACGTAATTTGCGCGCTAATAAGCACCTTCATATAGCGATTCCTACTGACGGATTTATTGACTTTTAGCCAACGCAACTTTTCTATTGCCGTCATCGAATGGAATGAATCACTATTATTCCGAATACAATCAGCAATTATCTTCAACTGTTTCCGGGAAGGCAAGTTCTGCTCAGTGATGCGTCCGTCAAGCTTCTTATCGATCTTTTTATGGAGTTTTTGATGCATATTAGACGGCATCGAAACAATAAACGAACCACGAATAAACTGCGCATCCTCGCCGGCATCGCGCCACGCCCGCGCTGGAAATAGCAAGTGATGACGATTAAACGTTTCACTCTTACGCTTCCTAAAATACAAGCCCATTCATATCTCACCCCCTCTCTGAGCTAAGATACTTTCATTATATACCACTCACACCCCTCCGCGAAAAACTAAAGGTCGCATCGCAGCAATAATTGTCGCGGCTACTCCTAGCCCCAGACTTATTCGGCTGAGTCTCTTTAGTGATAAAATAATTCTATGCATGCCGAGAATCTTCAACTGTCATTTGGCACGAATAAAATCTACGACAATTGTGGTTTTCATTTTGATGCGGATGACAAAGTTGGGATTGTAGGCGTCAATGGAGCTGGTAAATCGACTCTGATCAAAGTGATTCTCGGTGAACAGAAGTTAGACGACGGAAAACTCGAGTTACCCAGTCTCCGGATTGGCTATTTACCTCAAGAAATAACGATAGACTCCGAATCAGACGATATCACGGTTTGGAACTATATTTCCGCTGGACGCCCAGTCGACGAACTTCAGGAACA
Source organism: uncultured Candidatus Saccharibacteria bacterium (assembly GCA_946411935.1). GTDB lineage: Bacteria > Patescibacteriota > Saccharimonadia > Saccharimonadales > Saccharimonadaceae > UBA2834. The sequence goes on from CAMKFS010000032.1 coordinate 2,663, forward strand.
ACTCAATTCAGAATATGAGAAGCTTGCAAAATATCCCGAATCGAATGCGATTATGGATCGCATCATGAAGCTGCAAGACCTGATTGATTCTTACGATATTTCAAATTTCGATTATGAACTGCTGAAAATTGTCGAGAAAATGCAGCTTCAGGAGCTTGTAGATATGAAAATGAGTCAACTTTCTGGTGGCCAAAAATCTAAGGTCGCTTTTGCGAAAGTGCTATTCGAAAATGCTGGACTACTGCTGCTTGATGAACCAACCAACCATCTCGATGCTTCGACAAAAGAGTTTGTTGCAAACTATCTACGAAATTATCACGGGATGGTGCTCGTAATCAGCCACGATACAGAATTCCTTGATACTATCACAAATAAAATCTTATTCGTTAATAAAACTACTCATAAAACGACAGTATATCGCGGGAATTATACTGATTTCCGTCGCCAATACGCAGAGGAACTCGCCGAGCAAGATCGAAGAATTAGCGAACAAGAGCGCGAGATCAAACGTATTCGCGAATTCGTCGAACGCGCGCGTAACGCAAAACGCAGTAATTATGCTTTGATTCGCCAAGGTCATGTACGCGAAAAAATGCTCGATCGCAAACTTAGCGAATTAGAGACGCGTGAAAAAGAATATGAAAAAGTCGCAATTAATATCTCACCCGCAAAACAATCTGGCAAATGCCCTCTAGAGATACAGAATCTTAGCTTCCATTACGACAATAAGGTGCCGCTTTATGACAAGCTCTCCGTCCGCCTAACGCGCGGCGAGAAATTCCTGATCGTTGGCGAGAATGGCATCGGTAAGTCCACCCTGTTAAAGTTAATCGTTGGAGAACTATTCCCGGATGAAGGCTCGATTATCCTCGGACAAAACACCACGATCGCCTACTATGCTCAGGAGCTCGAAATCCTCGAAAAACACCGTAGTATCCTCGAGAATGTGAGTAGTTATGACTTTACTGATACCGATATGCGCGGAATACTAAATAATTTCCTTTTCAGCGGAGATGACGTAAATAAGAGCGTTGATGTTCTTTCTCCAGGCGAAAAAGCTCGCGTTGCACTCTGCAAAGTTCTCACTCAGCGCGCAAATCTCGTAATTCTCGACGAACCAACGAACCATTTTGATCCAGAGACACAGAAAATCGTCGGTGAGAATTTTCGCGATTATGACGGCACGGTCATAATGGTAAGCCACAATCCATCATTCGTTGAACAGGTCGGAATTACACGCATGCTGATCCTGCCTAGCCACGAGCAAGGAAAACCAGCAGTCCCGATTATTAAGAATTATTCTCGAGAGCTGCTGGAGTATTATTACTACTTAAATTCCGATCTAATTTAGGCTGTTGGATTTGCCGCCGGAGCTACCCATTTACCGCTCGCAACTGCTTCCTGAAGACTATTGCGCACATCGGTACTTAGGCCATCGCCAAAGCGGGCAACGAGTGCCTCGCGGAGGCGCTGCTTACCGTCATCACTGAGAGTAAACCTGAAGTAATTTCCTCTACCAGTATCATCCTCGACGCTAAAGTATCGGTCTAATTCCCCTACTGGCACGCCAAGGAACCAGCTCATAATATTGCGATAGCGCGGTGAACGCTTATCGCCGCTGCGAGTAAAGAATCGACTCATTTCACGCTCAAACTGCTCGGTAATATCGTTGTATCGCTGACGATCAGTAAGATCCTCGACGAAATTCGTAATTGCTTCTGGGCGAATCGCGTTTGCGTTATATCCTCCGAACGTATCGCCGTATGCATCGTCAGTCACAACGTCCGCGCGATGCTCAAGGCCGGCTTCATAGAATCTCAATTGACGATTATCGTCAGTATCCACAACGGCGCCGCCAACACGAACGAGCATCTGAGTTGCAGGATCCATCAATTCGTCATTTCCGGCATCAGTTGAGCCGTCGACACGATTAATGTATGCCTCTCTAAACGCATCTTCCATTCGCCAACCTACGCGTAGATCGTCTGATGCTGCACCGGTCCATCCGGTCGCACCATCGGAAGCAAAGCCGTAACCGTTCATTGCCGCGAAATGCGAGGCACGGTATGCAAAGTTGCGTCCTTCGGTATGAATTTCGCCATTAAATGCACCAAACATATTATTGACGCGCTCAATGACTTGAGTTGCAGCAAAGCCAGGCGCTGCACTCTGGCGATTAATATCGAACCAGCTCGAGCCAGTGAATAGAGGGGTCTTCGGATTGTCGTTTGCAGCCTTCTGGTAAGATGCGACATAATTCTTGCCCATATGTTTCATATCTGCATCATTGCGTATGACCAATACGTCATTATCGGCCGACATTTTACCGCTCTTGACGGCGGAATTTAGCGCATACATAACGACATCATTCATCTCGCGAGCAACCTCATGAATGCCCGTATGATCGGACTGTTCCATGGTCGCGATCTTTAAGTTAGGGAAATCCCGCTTAGCTTGTTCGATGCGGTCGCGAGTAGCCTGAATTTTTTGCGCTACTTCGGCTGGGTCGCCTTTTTCGCGATCCCCTCGCCAGTTGACGTCAAGCAATATTACAAGTGATTCATGGTCAATTCCCTCTTGCTGCGAATATAGCGAGAGTGTTCGATAGATGTTTTCCGATTCTGTCGGAGCGTGAACTGGGATTGTTACGATAGTCTTAACTTTATTATCAATTGTTTTTAGAACAGGCGATTTTTCAGCTTCTCGTTTTACGCTGTCGATATATTCTTTTTCGCTCTTCGACTGGAGCTGATCGTCGATATACCATGACAATTCCGTACCAAGATTAAGCTTTTTGCCTTCCGCAATTCTAGGCGAAACTTCGCCAAGTTTCTCAGGGCTAGATTCCGCCGAATAACCGCCATAGCCATAGCCATAACCCTGAAAATTCATTTCAGTCTTGCTACGTTCTGGGACTTCGGCATGCTTCGACGCATTCATTGCGCCAGCAGCTGAAAATGGCATGATGAATGGCATATTCCATTCATTTCCTGGGAATTGGAACAGATATTCAGGAACATCGACTGGAGTCTTGACGGTCTCTACAATTTCCTCAATTATCGGCAAATTACCATCATAACCCTCGCCTACAACCGTCGAAAGCGGTGCAATCATCATTTCGCCATTCGAATTTGTGCCTAAGTCTTGAACGATTTCGGCATATTTACCGATAAACTTACCGTCGGCATCAAAGAAGCTAGCGGCAGCCGTACCTGGCTCAGGGCAGAATGAAATCTGACCATTCGGGAGCAATTCACCGGTCACCTGAATCGGAGTGCCCTGCGTAGCTTCCGTTGGCGAGATCATGAGCTTGATGCTGCCATTTTTCGCCAAAGCACTAAACTGCGCAACTTTGTCGCCATGATAACTTCCATTATCAAACATACCTGTAATAAGGCCGTGGTTGCCATCTGTGTCCGTATGATAGTAGCAGCGGAGCTCGTTTTGATCGAAAGCGCTAGTATTATTGTCGTACCAGTATTCGCGATGAACGTTCGGAGTCTTATCGGTAGTATTTTCGAAGTATTCTTTAATCGAGACATTTCTTGTCGATGTCGTTCTGACATCCTTTGAGATCATCTGAGTCAACTTATCTGGCGACGAGACTTTGATCCCTTGAGCTTCGAGTGTCTTGATAGAAGCAGGCGTCATTTCGCCAGTCTTCGCATTCCAGTCGAGGCCGTTAGCAATTGTCTTGCCTTTAGCGTCAACGAGACTATATGTGCCATCTTTTGCCTGAACGAAGTTTAGTTCCTTGGAGTTTTCAGTCAAATTACCCGAAGCAATATCGAAGTTGCTCTTCATATCAGGTGTCATTTTATCCTTACCTGTAAGAGCAAGCGCGAGTTTCTTCGTGGCAGTCAGGCGCGCACCATAATTACCATTTCCACTCTCGAAAATACCTTGGACATTATCATCAAAGAGCGCACGAACCTCCTGCATACCAACAAAAGTAACCACACCAGCAGCAAGACCGACTCCAGCGCGCTTGGCAATTCGAGCAACTTTTGCTTTGCGCTTGAGCTTTTCTGATTCTTTCAAATTATTATTGATCGAGTCCACAGTATTGGTCATTAACGCAGAGGAATCGTTGAGCGCCTTGTCTATATTTGCGCCGGTTTCTCTCAGCAAGCGTTTTGCGGCGCCCATTTGCTGGAGAAGTCTTAATTGCTCTTCCGGAGCTTCAACTTCTGAAGAATAGCTAAGAACAGAATGCTCTGTCTTATCAAAATCTAGGTAAGCTTTACAGCGAGCAACGGCTTGCAAGAGCTCTTTATACATTCCAGCAGTATCTGTTCCTTTTGCGCGCGCTTCATTAATAGCATCTATCCTAGATGCCAAATCATTGCTAACCTCCTTAGCTGAGTGATGCTCATGGAGCGTCTTCATCATACGCTCGCGCTCTTTCTGGTTACCGTCAAATTCACGGCTATAGCGCTCATCATAGAGGGCACGCGAGTGCTCTTTCTCGAAGTCTGCGCTTGCGCGCATACCGCCTGCAATTGCGCCACTGAGCCCCGGAACTGTTCCGAAAATTAAAGTCGGGACACGTCGGCCAAAAGTCTCAACAACACAAGCAGCGGCGCCAACGGCGAGCGCGGTTGTTTCTGGCGATACGAGTGGGCCAAGTTTCGACATTTGAATCTTATTGACGATTTTGTCGACTTTGTTATAGTGCGGGTCCAAGCGATCCATACGACGCTCGCCATATTTAACATCGAAGCCTGCCATAACTCTTGCGATTGCCTCATCGTGTTCAAGCTTTCCGTTCATTGATTCAGAAATGGTCATGAGCGCATCATAGCGACGCTTCGCCTCAATCGCGATATCAGTAATATTTGATACCGAGATATGTCCATTCTCGCCTGAATAGCTGCCAGATTCGAGGTCACGAATAATCTGTTTAAACTCGCGGCTCGCCTCTTCTGTGGACTTTATTTCTCCTGACGCATAGCGTGCAACAATATCCTGAATCTTCGCATGCATCTCCGGAAATTCTTCTTGGAGGCTCTTGCGGCTATCGCCCGCCTGTTCATCGATTACGCCTTCTTCTTCAGAAAGAAAGGTCTTACAGACACCGCGATTGAAGCGACGACGTTCCTTTTCGTCGTAGTCTAGTACGATATTCTGCGCCAGGCGCATATCTCGACGCGCTTCATTAATATATTTCTGGCGATAGTAATTCTTCGCAATGCCACCCTTAAATATCTTTTTCGCGAGCTTACGGAAAAATCCCTTCCCATCATTAATCTCTTCAGCAAGACGGCTCTCGCCGACGTAAATAGCTTTCGCTTCAAGATCTTTATCTTGATTTACGACGCCAACCGTTAACGGATCAAACTCTTCTAGCGGAATATCATTCTTGAAGCTATCCTTAATTTCTGGCAGAGGCAGCTCGCCTTTCGGTTCCGTTGGGGCTGTCATTGGAGGGGTCTCTGGTAGCTCTGGCGCTGGCGCTGGAGCTATGCGCGTTTCCGTAGGATCTTCTGGCTCCACACCCGGCTCCACGGCCCCTGACGGCACAGGCGGCTCCGGAGGAGTTGGCTTGAGATGATATTTATTGTCCGGTTTGTCGGGCTTTAATCGGTACTTATTGTCTGGCTTGTCAGGTTTCAGGCGAAGTCGTTGGCGCTTTTCCGATTCAGTACCAGGGTCTTCCGGCTCGTCTTCCGCCTTATTTCCCGGCTCAGCTTCGGACTGTGTTTTATCTTCCGGTTTGGTCGCTGGCTCTTTATTGTCATCTTCCACATCTTCGGCTGGATTATTGTCTGCCCCGACCTCAGATATGGCAATGTTTACGGCACGAGCGCCAAACTTATGATAGGCTTCATGGACGACGAGAATAGCTTTTGAATAGTGCTCAATATCTGATTCTGAAACGCCCGGGAGGTCTTCAGGCTTAGCATCACCAGTAGCAATATCGCAAAGCTTAAAAAATTCATCTTTCGAAAAACGTTCTTTTGCCTCTTTCATAATTTGAGAAGCTTCAGAAATTTTGAGGCGCTCGTCTTCCGGTATTTCGGCTCGATTGTGAAGATGATCGTACTTATTCATCTTATTCCTCGCTTTGGCCTAAATAAAATGCCTCGAAATACAATAAGGTTTCTGTTGTAATTTTTGCAACATTTACGCCGGAATCGGCGATGATTTTTTGCGCATCTTCAGGATTATAGTTTTCCTGGCTCGTGAGCTTATCAAGCTCGTCGAGTTTATCTTCTGGCAACGCATCAATTATTGCGCGATTAATTTGTTCAACCAATAATTCCTTTAATTCGGTTTTGATATCTTCACGCCCTTCCGGCGTGAGTCCCTTGAGTTTCTTTCGTTCAATCAAGGATTCAACAAAAGTATCTAGCTCGTCTTGCGCCATTTTTACCTCCTAAGCACAAACATTTTTCTTAATTTATAATATATATTTTTCAGACACAAAACGCAAGCATTTAACTCTTTTTTCGACAAATTATATGCATCGCCCAAGCATAACTTTTGCGGACGAATATGCTCAAGAAAAAGCGGGCATATTCAAATGCCCGCTTCGGCGACAATAGTCGTAATAAAGAACAAATAACTATCGATCGCACTACCGGTTAATTGTTGCACTCACAATTAGCAGAATCGCAGTCGCAGTTACAGCTAGAATCACAGGTAAAGCATTCACATCCAGCCGCAGCAATCATTTCCGCACCAAGCACATCAACGAAAAAGTCCGACATATCTACCCCTCCTTTCATGCAACTCTTTGCACAATTTTTTCCGCAAGAAGCCTTGCGATTACATTGTTAACTAGTGATGGCTCCTTGCCGAATTCCGACGCAAGGTCAGTATTACTAAAGCTATCATGCGATACGAGATAATCATATAGCTTGTCCGTTATTATAACATAGTTCTTCTTGTACGACACTCTATATGACGTGTCGCTGTTTTTAACGCTTATGACATTCTTCTTATCGAAGCCGAACAGCATTCCATCAAAGTTTCGCTCACGCGACTTGAAGTCAAATTTCAAAGGTAGCGCCGTTGGATCAGAAATGCTATCAAGACAGTCGGATCGCCCCGTAAACGGAATTGAATCGACTCTGCACCCGCCAAGACAATGCTGAAATTCTTTACAACCATGACATTCTTTAGGGACAAATGATCCATCTCGCCACTCATGCATTCTTTCATAAACGTCAGCAAAATCATCTACGAGAATATTCCCATACAATCTGCTATCTCTAGCGCAAGCCTTATAATTGCCATCCGTATCAATCGTAAAGTTAGTTCTACCTGCAGTGCATATCTTTTTGTAGCCATAAATATCAAATGCCTCTTGAGAATTTATGCTGCATGGCGTAAACGGACATCCTGTGCCGATCGTCATATCTGGATACTTCTTTGACTTTTCTACTACAATATCTAAAAGCTCGTGGATCTGATCATGATTAAGCAGCCAGGAATTAAACGAATCATTGGAATTGATTGGCTTCCCAACGCGAGTAACCGATACATAGTCCGTATCATATC
>CAMKFS010000033.1 GCA_946411935.1 uncultured Candidatus Saccharibacteria bacterium
AGCGGAGATTCCAGAGGTAGAAATTCAGCCAGCGCCAACGAAATATACCGAGAAAGAGATGTTGATGTGGGAGCGCGATTTGATGGGCTTGTATATTTCGGCGCATCCACTCGATAAATATGATACATATTTCCAAGAGCAGACGATGCCGACGAATGAGATTAAACCGAATCTTGATGGAGCGGCGGTGATTGTCGGCGGTTTGATTACAAATGTGCGTACGCTGATTACGAAGTCTGGCTCAAAGATGGCTTTTGTGAAGATTGAGGACAAGGTCGGCGAGATTGAGGTAACAGTGTTCCCGAGAACCTTTGAAGAGGTAGGGGCGAAGCTGATTGTCGATACGGTCGTGAAAGTGTCTGGAAAGGTAAACGCTCGCGATAGAGACGGCGTGTTGACGGATGAGGCCAAGATTAATGCTGAAGAGATAACGGTTGTTACGGATGAAGAGCTAGACAACTACGAGTCGACTGGTGCGACTTTGAAGACGCCAACGAAGGGCGTGGCGCCATCGAAGCCGCGTGGGAAGACGGCGGCGACTTCGGTAGGCGGTGGTGGCGGATACCGGAAGAGCAGCGAGAAACCGGCAACGCATTTTAAGACCTCGGAGAGCGAGATAAATGCTCAGCCAGCGAAGCTGAAGAAGTTGTTTGTAAGAATTGCGGATTCTTCGAATACGGATGCTTTGATGAGCTTGAAGAAGATTTGCGGTACTTATCCAGGCTTGTCCGAGGTGATTTTAGTAATTGGGCCCGATAAGAAAGCGATGCGAATGCCATTTAGGGTAGAACTAGAAGACGTGCTCGTATCAGGGCTGAAAGAGATTTTCGGCGACGAAAACGTAATCGCGAAATAAAAATAATCACGCTCTGACGTGATTATTTTTAAAGTCGATTTATTTATTGATTGGATTGTTGTAGAGGTTTTCGTGGATGCTAGGGTGACCGATTTTGTTGGCTGCCTTTACTACCTCAGTGATATCATCAGTAATCTTGTAGATATGGCGGTCGGTACCTTTGATTAGATGCATCTTTTGCATCTTTGTCTCAAAGAATTTATCTAGGGGCTTCCAGAAGCTTTTGCCGATAAGGAACATTGGCATCTTTGGCATCTTGCCTTCTTGCATAAGGATGAGGATTTCGGAAAATTCGTCGAGAGTACCGAAGCCGCCAGGGAAGAAGACGTAGACTTTACTAGATATTGTGAGCATAACCTTGCGCGCAAAGAAATAGCGGAATTCGATTGAATCAGTTACGTAAGGGTTAATATGCTGTTCGTGTGGAAGCTCGATATTGAGGCCAATACTGCGGCCGCCGGCTTCATAACAACCTTTGTTGGCGGATTGCATAATAGCTGGACCGCCACCAGTGATTACGGCGTGGCCATTTTGGGCGAGTAGGAAACCAAGTTTTTCAGCAAGCTTGCACCACTTACCATCTTCTGGCAGGCGGGCTGAGCCGAAAATCGTGACACCTTGTGCGTAGGTGCGAATTTTGGCGAGACCTTGCTCGAGATCTTTTGCGTAGCGTAGGGAACGCTCAACATCGTCAACATCGAGTTTTTCATTAGCGATAGCGTCAAGCCAGTTTGTTACTGCTTCATCCATTAGCGAACCTCCTCAATAGGCATATTATGTAAACGAGTATTTTTGGTTAGAATGCCATCTTTGCTGCCGATGTGCTGAACGACGGAAGTAGAGTTGGCGCTTGCGAAGATTAGGGAATCGGTGAAAGATTTGCCGTCGGCGTAAGCGGCGAGGAAGCCAGAGCCGAAAGAGTCGCCGGCGCCGGTGGAATCTTTGATTTTGACATCTTCGTAGAGGCCGGCGCGGTAGATTTCTTTGCCGTCGCTAGCAATGGCTCCTTGGTTGCCGTCAGTAATAATGACATTAGGAACGTAGTTTTTAAGTTTAGAAACGAGCTCGGTGAGAAGTTTGCCTTCTACGACTTTTTGAGCTTCGTTTTTATTGAGAATGAGAATGTCTATGTCGGAGAGTAGGCCAAGGAATTTGCGGAGATGGTCAAGCTCGAGGCCGCCAGGGTTAAACATGATTTTTATTCCGAGAGATTTGGCTTTCGTAAAGAAGCGATCAAGGATGTCCATTTCGCCGCGAAAAGTCGTGACATAGAGCCAATCCGGGCAAGCAGTCTCAAGATCGTCTGGACTGAGAGCGTCGAAATGAGCGCTAGCGCCGCGACAGGTGAGAATAGTGCGTTCGCCGCTAGGGGCGAGGAGGATGACCGAGTAGCCGGTCTGGTAGCGATTAAGATAAGTGATGTAGCTGGAGTCGATGCCCTCGTCGTCGAGAGAGTTGAGAATGGCCTGGCCGGCTGGATCATTGGCGATGCAGCCCATAAAAATGGATTCGTGGCCATATCGGGCGAAGGTGGTCGCGGCATTAGTGGCGCCACCACCGGTGCTAAATTTGATTTTGTCGATATCTACTTTGGTGCCAAGTTCGATTTGATTAAAAAAACCGCGGCTATTGGTACCGAAATCGTCATGATCAATTAGATATACATCTTGGAGAGCAGCTCCAATGCTAACGATGCGTGCCATTAAATAGGATCCTCCTTTTCGGTTTCGGCCATTAAAGCGTTGTACATTTGGGTTTGATCTGGGGCATTTGCGATAGCGCTACCGACATTAATGACGGATACGCCTCCATGAACAAGAGTACGAATATTCTCGAGATTAGCGCCGCCATCCCAACCGATTTCGATGCCATTATGAATTTCTTGAATAAGGGGAACCTTCTCTAGGAGAAGGGTGTCGGCGGTCCCGCCATATTTGCCTAGTTCGCCAGAGAAGATCATGGCGTGATCGGCCGCTTCGAGGATGGCTTTGATGGATGGCGGATAGACGCTTTTGACGAGGGCAACGCCTACTTTCATGCCATTCTGTTTGAGTGTGTCAAAGATTGGGAGAAGATCGTCCTTGGCTTCAGCGTGAAAAATGACAAGATTTGGATGAAGCTTAATGAGATTATCGACATGTGCGGCAGGGTTAGCGGTCATCATATGAATGTCGACTTGCCAGCCTTTTGGCCACCAGCACGCGGTTTCGTTGACGGTGATATCTGGTGAGAGTGTGCCGTCAGAAATGTCGATATGGGCGCGCTTTGTAAAAGCGTGGTATTTCTGAACTATCTCTTTAAATTCAGTAGGGTTTTTAGTTAAGATTGTTGGTGCGACAATGGAGATTGCCATATATTATTCCTCGTCTAATTTTTGGCAGCGCCGTTTATATTTTTCATCCGGAAGCGGTTGGGTGCTTAGAAAAGAATCCAATATCTCGGTGAAGTGGTCACGAGCGTTGTCGGCAGAGATGCAGAGAATATTTGCATCGTTGTGCTCGCGAGTTTCGATAGCTTCGGCGGCGTTGTTGCAGAGGGCGGCGCGAATGCTTTTGTGGCGGTTGGCCTGCATACACATACCTTGGCCGGAGCCGCAGAGCAGAATGCCGAATGAATCGGGGTTTTCCGAAACAGCTTTTGCGACCTGTTTTGCGAAATCGTTATAGTCATCCTCGGCGTCGTATTTGGTGGCGCCAAAATCCGTGTAAGGAATCTGCTGGTCGGTAAGCCAGTCGATTACTTCTTTTTTGAGCTGGTAGCCGCGATGATCGGCGCCGAGGTAGATATGCATTTAATTGTTGCCCATCTTGCCGAAATCGACACTAAGTTCTACGAGGCGATTGCTGTAGCCCCATTCATTGTCGTACCAAGCGACGACCTTGATAAGGTTGCCATCGACAACATCGGTGAGTTTGAGGTCAACGATACAGCTGTGAGCGTTGCCGCGATAATCGATTGATACAAGCTCTTCGTCGGTAGCGGCGAGGATGCCCTGGTAGTAATCTTCTTTGGCGGCGCGGCGGAAGATATCGTTGATTTCTTCGATGCTAGTTGGGCGCTTGCTGATAGCGGTAATATCCGAGAGGGAAACGACTGGGGTTGGAACGCGGACAGAGAGACCGTTGAACTTGCCCTTGAGCGAAGGGATAGTGAGGGCAGCGGCTTTGCTGGCGCCAGTGGTTGTAGGGACGATATTCTCAGCGGCGTTGCGAGCCTCGCGGAGATCCTTAGCAGGAGCATCCTGAAGCTTCTGGCTAGCAGTATAGCTGTGAACGGTAGTCATCATGGCTTTTTCGATGCCGAGGTTGTCTTCGAGAACCTTCATGACTGGTGCGATACAGTTAGTGGTGCAAGATGCATTAGAAATGATTTGGTCGTCGGCGGTAATTGCGTCTTCGTTGACGCCTAGAACGATAGTCTTTGCACCTTCGCCCTTGGCTGGAGCAGAGATAACGACCTTCTTGGCGCCGGCATCAATATGTGCACGAGCCTTGGCTGGATCGGTGAAGAAACCGGTAGATTCGATGACGACATCTACGCCCATATCTGCCCAAGGGAGATTGGCTGGTTCCTTTTCGGCGAGAACGCGAATTTTCTTGCCGTCGACGATGATATTCTCGTCGTCATAATCGACAGAGAGACCGTAAGTGCCGTAGTTTGAATCGTACTTAAGTAGATGTGCGAGAGTTTTTGCGTCGGTTAGGTCGTTGATAGCAACAATCTCGGTATCGTCGCGATCAAAAGCGATTTTGAAAGCGTTGCGACCGATGCGCCCAAACCCATTGATTGCAAGTTTGACCATTTTATGTTTACTCCTATAAAAATCTAGATTTTACTTATGCTTATTATATCATATCTAGTGTTGTATAATAGGGGAAACGAAAGGAGTTTTTTAATGGCAGATTTTAATCAGATTTTGGATCCGGGTGAGTATAAGGACGGCACCATTAACGTCGTGATTGAGATTCCAACTGGCAGCAATCACAAGATTGAGTGGGATCGCAAGCGCGCTTGCTTCATGCTTGACCGCATTGAGCCAATCGCATTCGCAAAGCCTTGTAACTATGGTTTCATTCCACAGACGCTTGATGTGGATGGCGATGAGCTCGACGTGCTCGTTGTAACTGATCAGCCACTTACGACTGGCATTTATCTTAAGGCGCGTGTGCTTGGCGTGATGAAGTTCGTTGATGATGGGGAAGTTGACGATAAGATTATCGCGGTCGTTGACGATGATCGCAACAATGGCGATGCTGTTAAGACGCTTGAAGATTTGCCAAAGCGCTGGTTCGAGCAGGTTGAATTCCACTTCAATCACTATAAGGACCTCAAGAAGCCTGGCACGACTACGGTCAAGGGTTTCTTCGGTGTTGATGAGGCTACGAAGGTTATCGAAGATTCGATTGCTCGCTGGCAGAAGGCGAATTAATTAGCGGGGAACTATAGAAAAAATATTTCAGGTCGGGGGCCTGGAATATTTTTTGATGAGAGCTAAGCTTGGTCGAAGTATTTTGAGAGGTAGTTGCGGAGCTCTTCGTCGCAAGCGTAAATATAGACGCCTTTGATGGCGCGACTAAGTAGTACGCGATAAATTTGGAGAACTTGATTGAGGAGATCCTCTTCGCTAATAGTCTCGCTGTTCGCGACTTGGCGGCTGTTGCGTTTGATGGCACCGATGTCGGCATAGGACTTCTTATTAAAGACAAAGCGGCCTTTTCTGCGAATAAGGTCATTGCCGATGATGACACCAGCATAATTAAGGTCGTCGCCTTGGATGGTATAAATGCTGCCGACTTCGTTTCTAGATCGCTCGGAGCCGAGCCAGTTGTCTAGTGTGCTGTTCCATTTTAGCTTTTCGCCTTCAATTTCGATATCGTAGGCATTGTTGTAGCCTTTCTTTTTAGTATTCCATTTCCAGGCAAAACCAGCGATCATTCTTGAGAGACCGTATTGCGAGTCTTTATCTGCGATTGCTTGTTTGAAGTCTTTGAAATTTGTGAAGAGTTTGACTTCGAAATTAGGGAAAGTTTCTTTTTGGGACGGATGAAGGCTATTTGAAAAGATATAATTAATGTATTCAATATAACCTTTGCCGCCTTTGGAGCGCATTTGATCAAATAGGTAGTAAGAGCGACCGTTGAATGGCTGCATGTACTTATGAATGTCGTCTTTTTCGTTGATGTTGCCAGGGCGAACGCGTTGTTTGTCGCTAAAGACCATGACGACGTTTTTAGATTTTGCCATAATCCAATCGAGTTCACTATGAACATTGTTGTCATTAAAGAGCTTTTTATTGATGGCTTTTGCTTTAGCAAGAGTCTTACCCTGTTGGTTATAGCCGCTAATTTTTAGCAGATGCGCTTCATCGATGAGGGTGATATCGTAATCATCATTTTGTTCGCCGAAGGCAATAGGGGAGAAGATATGGAAATCGGCATCGCCGAGGCCAGCTTTCTTAAAAATCGAGTTAATGCGTCCGCGAAGAGAAGTCTGCGGGATAACGAGGGCTATTTTCTTATTTTTGAAACGCCTATTAAATAATTCTTTTTCGAAGAAGATTCCGAAATTTGATTCATCGTCGATATCGTCGTTTGCATTGTCGAAGGTTTGTAGGTCAGCGAGAAGCTTTGCGAGGTACATGATGACGATAGTTTTGCCAGTGCCGGCGTCGCCGCCGATGATCGATAGACTTTTGCGGTTGTTAGCGATTGCTTCGTCGATATTGAAGAGGATTTTTGTGACGACATTAAGCTGCTCGAAATTTAGGTTTTTGTAAGGGGAAAATTTGAATAGCTCTGAATTATTGATTTCCGCGATAGTCTTGTCGGCGATTTTTAGGTCGCGGAGGCGATTCCAGATCTCTTCAAATGTTTCGCGGTAGCTTTCACGATTATAGTAATCGCGATCACACATGCCGTCGTTTTTATTGAGGACCTTATATTTACCATCGCCGCTAAAGTATTGAATAAGATATGACTCTAGGTCGAGAGCAGCGCTTTTATTGAAAGTTTTATCGAAGACGACTTTGACGGAGCCTTGGCGGAGGCTTGCTTTACTTTTGCTCTCAAGATGCTGATTCATGCGAGTTTTAAGATTGGTAGTCTCGCCGATGTAGATTTCTCGATTGTTATATATTTGATAGACGACCGGCCAGTTATTTTCGAGGCGGTTATCTGTGGCTAGGGAATTGATAGCAGTCTGATTAAAAGAGTAATCTTTGATTTCAAAAGTCTTTTTCGACTTCGAAAAGTTTGCCTCGCTCATGGTTATATTATAACAATAAGATAGGCGTGATATACTAGAATTGTTGAGCAACTCTAGGAATTGCTCGGGGTTTCTCCCCTACCTAACGTTAGGGGTTTTTGAGTTTCGGCAACCGAATACTCAGCTCCACACTCACAATATTTAGATATGAAAATGCGCCGTGCTGCTCCGGTTAGGCTTTTTGTGTCATTCAGCGACGGCGCATGCGGAAGAACCGCATAAAGAGCATAGCTCATAGAGGGTTGTTTTAGAAGCATAAGCTTTAAATTATCTCTGTTGCGAGATTTGTTTAAGTGCTATAATTAAATTGTCTTAAATCAATTTAATAATTTGCACTTAGGCTACAATTCTGCACTCGCGGAGGCGTTTTTGAAACAACCCGTAAATCCGGGGAGGATCATCGCTCCGGTTAGGCTGTTTCAGTCTAAGTGCAGAAATTGATTTAAGACATCATGCGGTGTATTGTCCCCGGATTCATGATGTAACCGGTATTATATTTAGAACAAGACATCGCAAGGTGTCTTATTTTCTTTTTCGAGTTGTGGCGCTAGGGGTTAGGAGGCGCCATAGCCGGGAATGATAGTTTGCATGCAGCAAACAGAGCTAAACAAGATGAATATTATACGCGGCTCGAAGATATAGAGAAGGAACTGAGTTACTACAGGAAGCATTTTGAAGGCAAGGTAGTATTTTGCAATTGCGACGACCCATTCGAGAGTAATTTCTTTAAATATTTCGCCATTAATTTTAATTTCCTGAAGCTCAAAAAGTTGATTTGTACTTGTTATGTAGGTTCACCCGTGAGCCATACAAAGCTAAATGACTTACCATTGTTTCAAAAGAACCAGAAGCTTCCATATAAAATTGAGATTACTGAAGTTTCTGATATGAATGGTGATGGTGCAGTAGACTTGTCTGACATAGAAGCCCTGCTTAGGAGCGATAACAATAATTTAACCATTCTGGATGAGGATGGCGATTTTCGGAGTGAAGAGTGCATTGAGTATTTGAAAGAGTCCGATATCGTAGTAACTAATCCGCCGTTTTCTTTATTTAGAGAATATGTATCTCAACTTATGAAATACGGCAAAAAGTTTATTATATTAGGAAATCCAAATGCGGTGACATATAAGGAAATTTTCCCATTGTTGAAAGCGAACAAGATGTGGATAGGCGTTAAGCCGTGGTCAGAAGAATTGTATTTCAATGTTCCAAAAGAGCGCGAACGGTGGCTCGTGAGTAATAAAAAGGAAGGGTCTGCCTATGTGATTCGAAATGGCCAGGTTTTAGGTCGAGCGCCCGTTCTTTGGTATACAAATCTCGATATAGATAAACGTCATGAATCGCTAATTATGTATAAAAAATATTCTCCCGACGAGTATCCAAAATATGATAATTATGATGCGGTCAATGTCGACAAAGTTTCTGATATCCCGGAGGACTACGAAGGTGTTTTAGGCGTTCCCATTACTTTTCTAGACAAGTATAATCCAGATCAGTTTGACATTGTTGGCCTAGCGCCGGAGCGCGGTAGATTTGTACTGCAGAATAAGAAATACGAGAATGCGGTACAGCATAATAGTGATGGCTCTATTCAGAGCGGGAATAAGGTAAATGATGGCCCGGTGCTTGCTTTTGAAGAGAAACCTGGGAAATTTCCATATTATACCGCCGATAATAGCGATAAGTATCTACAAGTCTTGTATGCGCGAATATTAATAAGGAGGAAGCATGAAAATTGAGCTTCAGAAGATCAAAATTAAAGAAGTTTTTGATGGGTACAGCGATAGTGCAGAAGAGGGCGTTTTTGGCTATGGTGGTAAGCTTGATATTCGCCCGAAGTATCAGCGTGAGTTCGTCTATGATGACAAAAAGCGCAATGCCGTGATTGATACGATTCGTAAAAGCTATCCTCTGAATGTGATGTATTGGGCAGAGAAATCTGACGGAACATTCGAGATTCTTGATGGCCAGCAGAGAACTATCTCGTTTTGTCGTTACCTTGAGGGAGACTTTTCGATTAATAACAAATACTTCCACAGTTTGACTTCCGATGAACGTAAGCAGATTGAGGAGTATGAGCTCCAGATTTACATTTGTCGTGACGGTACGGAGAGCGAGAAGCTTGAGTGGTTTAAGACTATTAACATTGCCGGCGAAAAACTCACTGATCAGGAGCTTCGCAATGCAGTATATGCAGGTCCATGGACGACTGATGCGAAGCGCCATTTTAGTAAGACTGGTTGTGCAGCGTATGGTTTAGCGGAGAAATACATGAATGGTTCTCCGATTCGCCAAGATTATCTAGAAACCACCATCAAATGGATTTCAAATGGCGAGATTGAGGAGTATATGTCGAAACATCAGCATGACGACAATTGCTCTGAGCTTTGGCAGTATTTCCAGACGGTGATTGCCTGGGTGCAAATGTTGTTCCCGAACTACCGGAAGGAAATGAAGGGGCTGGAATGGGGCGAATTTTATAACAAGTACCACAATAATTCCTATGATGCTCAGAAGATGGAACAAGAAATTGCTCGATTAATGCAGGACGAAGACGTGACAGCAAAGAAGGGGATTTATCAATATCTTCTTTGTGGCGACGAGCGTTATTTGAGCATTCGCGCATTTACGGATAATATGAAGCGCGAAGCATATGAACGCCAGAATGGAATTTGCGCAAATTGTGGCGAGCATTTCGAGATTGGAGAAATGGAGGCGGATCATATTACGCCGTGGAGCCAGGGCGGCAAGACGGTTGCCGAGAACTGTCAGATGCTTTGCCGTGATTGCAACCGCAGAAAGAGCGATAAATAGAAATGTTCGTCTAAAAGTTCGCGAAACTTTTGAGCTTCTTTTTTATGCTAGGGCTAATTTGATATAATAAAACCATAGAAACTTAATGGAGGAAATCCCAGAATGGCATTTCTAAAAGCTTTCGGTGGTGCCCTCGGTGGCGCATTTGCCAACCAGTGGTTGGAATA
>CAMKFS010000034.1 GCA_946411935.1 uncultured Candidatus Saccharibacteria bacterium
ACCCGCGATTGCCTGGATGAAAACCAGGAGTCCTAACCACTAGACGACGTGACCAACATTATTATTTTAACTAAAAACTCAAAATAATTCAAGCTTTTACGTTTTCTTCCCTATTATTAGAACATAATATTAAAAAAGTGCATAAAATATTGAACTTATGCTTTCATTAATCTCAAGGCGGCTTTACATTTAACGCATACTATTCGCCACCTATAAGCGAATAGTCGCACTTACAATTCTCCGTGATGCAACATTGTTATCATTTGTTAGAAAAAGTTCTTTTCAAATCGTTTGGGGAGTCTTCTTTCCGGTTTTATCATCGTCAAGTTCAAAAAATACTATCTCTTTTTACTTCACGGAGAATTCTATGTTTGATAAATTATTTCTCTTTCGCGACCGATATAATCGTATTTGCTAAATTCTCTGCCGCATTGTCTTTGACGAAAGCACGCAAATTTTTCGACAACTCTTCGCGTTTTTTCTCATCTTTCAAAAGCTTCTTAATTGATGACAAAAGCTTCACAGGATTCTGATGCATTTCACCATCCTCAATTACCAAAGCAGCATTTGCTTTCTCGTAAGCACGCGCGTTCTTCACCTGATGATAGCCCGGCAAACGTTCATTCGGCACCATAATGACAACTTTTTCCATGCTCGACAACTCAGTCATCGTCGATGCGCCAGCACGGCTAACGACAATATCTGCAGCGCCAAATAGCTTCCACATTTCGCTCGAGAATTTAATCATGCGGAAATTCGTTTTGAGTTTACCGTCTTCCCAGACCTCATACTCCTTCAGGTCCATCATTTCAGGATAGCGTTCACGGCCTGCAACGAGCATTACACTCGTCTGCTTAAGTAGCTGCGGCAAAATCTCACGAATCGCCAAGTTAATATTCTCCGCACCGAGACTACCGCCCGTAACAACAAGTAGCGGCTCGTTCGGATCAAAACCTAATTCCTTTTTATAGGCTCTCTGCTTAGCGGCAGTTGCCGGATGAAATTCATCGCTAATCGGAATACCGGTCCATTCTGCCTTTTCTGCAGGATAAGTGTAATATTCTAGCGGCATTCCAGTCGCAATCTTCGTCGCTCGTTTCGCTAATAAGCGATTCGTAAGACCAGGCGCTGCATCACTATCGTGAATCACATACGGAATACGTAAGAATCTTGCCGCCACGCCAACCGGCAAGCAGACGAATCCACCCTTAAAGAAAATTACGTCTGGGCGATTTGCGATTAGGCGTACTAGTGATTGGAAAAAGCCAACAATATTCTTAAAGAAATCTAGAATATTCTTTAAAACCACATCGAAATGTTGTAAGTACATCCGAAAAGTAAAGTGAGTATAGCGGCGTAGCTTCCCCGCTACGACCTTGCGAATGCGCAAATCCATACCATTTTCTACGGTAATTCTGCGACCATTTTTGTAATATTTTTTATCAGTCCAAAACTCAATTTTCGCACGCGGGCGAATCTTCCAAATCTCACGAACGACGGCTACTACCGGCGTAACGTGTCCCCCGCTGCCCCCGCCTACTACTAGAATCTTCATTTATATTTGTCCTTTTTGTCCATCCAGATATCTGAATAACCATTCCTACAGCGAATGCGGCAAACATCATACTCGTGCCACCATAGCTCAAGAATGGCAAAGTAATGCCCTTCATTGGAATAATCCCGAGCATTCCTCCGATATTCATTATAACATGGCTAATAATCCAAGCAAAAACGCTCACGCAGAGCAAACTGCTATCCTGCGCTTCTGTTCTTTCGGCAACGCGAATAATCCTAAATAGCAAAACCGCTAAACAAATTACAATCAGCCCAGCCCCAATAAATCCCCAGGTTTCGCCAATAATCGAGAAGATCGAATCCGTCAACGATTCCGGCAAATACCCCGACGACTGGATACTATTACCTAGCCCCACGCCCATAAGGCCGCCGGTACCAAAGGAAATCAGCGAATTCTCTACGTGGTAATTATCGCCACTTTCCCATCCTGTCAAACGTTGTACGCGATGCTCCGCCGTCATAATCAAGAACGCACCGATGACCACAAAAATCCCCAGCGCAACCCCAAACTGCTTTAGCGGTATTCCTCCCACCCAAGCCATACAGAACATCATCATCGCAATCACGACTGTGCTGCCAAGATCTTTCTGGAAAGCCCCCACAAGAATTGCCGTCAGCGCAAACATCGTAGCATATGGCACCCAAAATGATTTCGTACCTAATTCCCCGCTCTCGCGACGAGATCGAATCAAATATGAGCCATACAATGCGATGCTGATTTTCATAAGCTCAACCGGCGCAAAACCGATACTAATAATCGGAATATAGAATGCGCGACAAGCGCCTTCATCGCATGTTACAAGGCCGACATTCATCCGCCCCAAAATTGTTACTAGCAAACATAAAACTGCCGCAAACCAAAACATTTTCTTCGCATGCTTAGCTAAAAATTCATATTTAATCTTATATCCAGCAATTAGGGCGGCAATCGACATCCCAATTGCCGCGACATGATGAAAAAAGAAATAAGTATCGCTATAATGCTTACCTGTCGCAGCATTCTCCGCCTGAGCAACCCGTCCGCCAATTGCATACACAATCACTAAGCTGACTGCCATCAAAATGACCGTCATCAACGCAATTGCTTTATCGGAACGATGTTTTCGCATTAGTTAATAATGCCCCCACCCATTGCCAAAAATATACCAAGCATTGCCGAAACGCCGCCAATAATCCAGAAGCGCATCACAACCTTGCTCTCTTCCCAACCCTTCGCCTGCAAGTGGTGGTGAATTGGCGCAGAAATAAAAATCTTACGATGGAAAAATTTCTTCGAGCAAATCTGGAGTAACGAACTACCAGCCTCAATAACGAACAAGCAACCAATAATTGGTAGAAGGAAGAATGCATTCGTATTCATTGCGACCACGCCTAAACCAGCGCCTAATGCGAAAGAACCTGTATCGCCCATCATGAAGCGCGCCGGATAAACGTTGAACCAAATATACGATAACAACGCACCCATCACGACAAAACAGAAGCCAGCCAAGTACCACTGCTCTTGCAAGAGCGCAATTATGCCATAGGCGCCATACGCAAGCATCGCCAAACCACCCGCAAGACCATCCATGCCGTCAGTGATATTTACCGCATTCCCTGTTGCAACGACCGCAAAAGCAAATAATGCAATCATTGCCGGAACGCCAATGTTAAATGCGCCGAGGTATGGAATCTCAATACTCGTCCACCCAAGCTTTACTGCGAAGAACCAGCCGAGAAAAACCCCAAGTATCGTGATCATTGCAAACTTCACCGGCGCACGCAAACCCGCTGCCGCATTTTTTCCAAACAGATTAATAATGTCGTCGATACAACCAATCAGGCCGCCGCCGACAAAAGCCGCAAGCGCAAGCCAGGTTTGACCACGATTCAAGCAATTGCAGACAATAATGACGAGCGGAACAACCAAGAGCATAATAACGCCAGCCATTGTCGGAAAATGACGCTTAATTTTCTCAGCGTGCAGCTTATTCATGACCGTCAATTTCTTACCCGAAACATCAACCGTCTTCTGACGCTTCCAAAGCTTATGCTTATAGGCAAAAGTCGTATAAATCGGCGTCAAAAACATCGACAAAAGAAATGCGCCAAGAGCCAGAATCAGCTCATAACCCATGTTAGAATTGATATCGTCTATTAGCATCCCTTTTAAGTCCTTTCTATTTTGGTTGCATCCTTAAATATTGCAGCATATAGTTACTTATTTCAGTAAATACCGGAATAGCATTTTGGCTGCCCCATAGTAAGGTATTTCCATCTAATCTTACCATAACTACATATCGCGGCAAAGCATCATCCCTATTCTCGCCACCAAAACCAAGCGCGCTCGCATTAGTCTTCTTCGAGGTGTAAACGCCATTTTCCAAAGTCTCCGCCGTACCAGTCTTAACGCCAACACGAAAACCTGGCAAATCGTTCTGTCCGCCGTTTTCACTACGTACTTCCTGAAGCATCTTACGCATTTCCGCGCTCGTACCAGCGCTAATCGTCTTGCGCACTGCGCTCTTTTGTTCGGCGGCATCAATCTTGCCGTCATTATAGGTTCCCGCAATCACGGTCGGTTGATAATAATCTCCACCATTTATCAATGATGAAAAGCCTGCCGCCACCTGAAGCATTGTCAAATTCATACCCTGACCAAAAGTCATATTCGCATAGCGAACTGCATTGCCTTCTTCGTTTTCTGGGCTAATAATTAGACCCGTCGCTTCATTTAACTCAACGCCAGTCTTTTGTCCAAGCCCAAAACTATCATGAAGATAATTGTACAAGGTCGTACGGGCGGACTTCGTAATTGATCCGCCGCCAATCAAGCGTAGCACCTCCACGCTACCAGTGTTCAGCGAATAGTCCAAAGCTTTGCGAAAAGTAATCACACCAACGCGACTCGCCGTACCGTACGCGTTATTAATCTCGCGATCATCAACCTTCGTTACGCCCGAGTTGTAGTAGGTCGCATCCGGATTCAACTTCCCTTCATTAATTGCAACCGCATAAGTAAAAGGTTTACAAACCGAAGCCGGTTCATATGGTGTCTCTGCTACACGATTAACATAAATATTCGGGTCACTCTCCTTCCAATATTCTTCTGGATTGTAGGTAGGATAATTTGACATCGCCCAAACTTTGCCAGTCGTCGGTTCCATTACGAGCGCACTTGCCGCACGAATCGCCCCTTTACTCCCCGTCACAGTATTCTTCAAAACCCTGTCCACATTGCGTTGAATGTTAGCATCGATTGTCAGAACAATGTTATCACCATTCTGGGCCGGCACCTCGATATTTTCATCACCAACCGAGAGTGGAATATCATTCACATCCGTCACGGTTTTTAACATACCGTTTTTGCCTGATAGGCGCTCATTCAAGGCACCTTCTACACCAGAACCAACCCCTTCCGCATTCGTAAAACCTAGCAGCTGCGCGCCAACGGTACCAGCTGGATATATACGACGCGAAGTCTCCTTCCGACCAACGCCACGCAAATTCGCTTCTTTAATCGCTGCAACCGTCTTATAATCGACATTTTTTGCGATTTCGACATACATGCTGTCTTCGTTTCCCCAAACATCTTTCCAATCAACCGTAATTCTCTCTCCGAGAATTTCGACGAGTTTCTCCTGTACTTTTTCTTTATGTAGAACCCCGCTCGAGCCAGCATTCTTAATAATAAAATTCGGATCAACAAAAACCGTCCAAGTTCGCTCATTCATAATTGCCGGCGTCACCCCCTTCCCATCCGAGAAAAAGACCTCGCCGCGTTTTGCGAGCAGTTCATATTGTTTCACGCGCATCGAATTCGCTTCGCGCACATATTTCTCATGGTCAATAATCTGTACGAAGAATAATTGCGATAAAAAAATGACGACAACGGCAGCCAAGCCAAGCTTCAAGCAAAAATATCGCCAATGTCGGTTCTCCATAACTATATTCTATCGCACTAGTGCTTTTTCGGCCAGAAAGAAAAATAGACCACTATTGTGCTCTACTTTTCTCAACAAAACACTAAAAACCTTTTTGCGGAAGAAATGATTATTCGCTCACAAAATCCGCACCAATGTTTTCTCTAACCATATTCGAGGCTACAGCATTGGTATCCTCATTAGCGGC
Organism: uncultured Candidatus Saccharibacteria bacterium; assembly: GCA_946411935.1. GTDB lineage: Bacteria > Patescibacteriota > Saccharimonadia > Saccharimonadales > Saccharimonadaceae > UBA2834. The sequence continues at coordinate 5,686 of CAMKFS010000034.1, forward strand.
CGCCGCGGTCATTTTCGCATTTTCTACCGCGAGCGCATCACGTTCAGCTTGTAAGTTCGAAATCTCGCTATTTGCCGCAGCAATGCCGAGATCATATTGAACCACCTTAGCACTTTGCGTCAGCGCGAGCAAGCCGATAAGGCACACTATCAAGGCTAAAACGATAATATGACTAATCGGACCCAGCTGTCTCTGGGAATTATGACGAACCGCATTTTGGTTCCTTACCCAGCCGGCTGAACTAGAAGTTCCAGTCATTCTTCGAGTTGCATAATATGCTGACATTAAAAATATTACCTTTTTGTTTTTAAGTTTGTATTTCGCAGAAAATTTCGATCTTTTAAGCTTTGGCGCGGAGCCGAGCGACAAGAGATAAACGCTCGACTCCCTAACCAAAGAAGGTCAAAAATTTTTTACACACTCCGACTAACTTCACCTATTCGGTACCCCAGGTCAAGGGGCATGTAATAGATTAAGCCTCGTCGCTAGAGCTTTAGGCCGTAGGCCCAAAGCCTTAGCGGAAATTAACTTTGATTTGCTGAGCGCGAGAGCGGCTCTCCACGATGATCTTTGCCATCTTTTACTCCTTTTTGTTTTTGTTTTTACGATTGCGCCCGAGCCGCTTGCAGGGCGCTATCAAGATTAAATCTTCTCAGCCACCCTTAATTTAGCGCTCCTAGCGCGTGGGTTGTAAACAATTTCATTTTGTTCCGCAACTATCGGCTTCTTTGTAATTACGCGTAGCGTCGACTCGAATCCTTTGCTACTCTCGTCCTTGAAAAACTCCTTCACGAGTCGATCCTCTAGACTATGGAAAGAAATAATCGCGACCCGTCCGCCAGGGTTTAATAACTTCGGCAGCAAGGGCAAAGTTTTTTCGATAATTCCAAGTTCGTCATTCACAACAATTCTGATCGCTTGAAAAATCTTTGTCGCTGGGTGCGTATGCGAATATGGCGACTTAGACCGAATCAAATCGGCTAGCTCAGTCGTTGTATTAATAGGGCGATTCATGCAAATCTCACGAGCCAATAATTTCGCACGGCCCGGACTTTCTTCTGCATAGCGCTCAAAAATATCCGCCAGTTTTCCTTCGCTCCACTTATTAACTATCGTCCATGCATCCAAATCCTGCTCACCATTCATTCGCATATCTAGGCGAGCCTCTTTCGCAAAGGAAAAACCTCTTTCCGCATTATCTAGTTGCGGTGAAGAAACACCGAAATCGGCCAGTATCATATCGAACTTTTTTCCACTCTCCACAAGTTGCAACGCCGTACTATAAAAATCATCATGCATCAATTTCGGCTTCTCCTCTTGGTACTTCGCCTCTAGGAAATCGATAGCGTTCTGATCACGATCATTCAGGACCGCTCCATTATAATTCCGCGTCACTTCCAAAATTTTATCTGCGTGCCCACCATATCCTGCCGTTAAATCCAAATAAGTTTCACCTTCTTTGGGGGACAATAATGCAATTACATCAGATAATAATACTGGAATATGTATTTCGTTCATTCCTTCATTATACTTCGTTCAAACCCGTTCATCGAGAAATTTCAGGTTTTTGTGTTTTTTGTTGTTTATTTTGTTCCTTAACACATTTAAGATTCCATAACTGCGTTAGCGTATAGCTACCATATCGTTACGGAGTTGAGAGACTTAATTTGTGTGAGGTGGAGTTATTTGTTTGGGAGGTGTGTATTTGTGTTGAAAGTGCATACAGTTTCTGTTTCGCGTGTCCTAAACGCGCCCAAAACTCCTCGATGACCGGGTTCGAACTATTTTAATGTACTTCAAAAATATGCTACTTGCGTTTCGTAAGAGTAATAATCTGATACTGCTGCGATTGATCCAAGTTGTTCTGTGTAGTTTGTTGCATTTATATATGTCAATCGTTAGTGCTTATTTTTGTTTTTCGTGGTTTTTGTTTTTGTTTCCACTTGTCCTTAGTTTAAGCAACTTTTCCGGAATTTTCAAGACCCATTTTTGTTATGTTTTTCACAACAGCGTGGAAAATTTTCAGAAATAACAGAGGCAAAACCGAACAAAAAATTATTTCGTTTTTGCTTTTTGCACACTTGATTTATTCAATAATTATTTTATACATACCGAACAAAACCCACTTGACAAACTTGTTGTATATTTTACAATATTCACTTCCCTTCGCTTGCAAATTCTCGAATTTATTTCAAAATCACTGCCCTACCCCAATAAAAATCCAGGGCCAATGCCCTGGATTTACGCAGCCCTTAGAACAAAGGGTTGTAAACGGCGTCTCCGACTGGCGGAACTAGTATGATAACCATGTCATTTTTCTTGAATTCTATGCCATCATCCGTTTTAAGAGTCAGATCAACTGCATCCGACTTCGCAAATACCTCTACGAAATGCGCTAACTCATCAGCTTCACCCCCATTCAAACTCGTCTACGCCAGCAAACATAGCAAATATCCCGTAATCCGCAACTAGATATTTCTTTTTCTCTTTCAGCAACGCCTCGCTATCCTCGCCATACTGGTAAGTAAACACTTGATTACTGCCTATATCTGTGAAATACGCCGTCCTGCTGTGCCTGTCTATGCTCTCCAGACGCCCAATTTGAATAATGAAACATAATTCAATGTGCACCATTAAGAACATAAAACAGATCTCAGCAACAATTAGCCCTGCTCTCAGCGGCCAGTTCCAAAGTAGAAAAACGCCAAGAATTCCAGTTACTATTGCAAACACGAAGACCCATATAAGCCTAGTCATAACGTCTATGCCGGTAATATATTGATTTTCATCTGGGAAATTGCCTCTGCCATGTTCTGATAAATAGCTTATGGCCGAGCGAATCGACCAGCGATATCCGCCATAAGACATAAAGACATAATAAGCGACGAAGATTATTATCGTGCAAAGCATAAAAGATAACATAAACCAGCCAAACACCTTTAAAAGTACTAACATACGCCCCACCTCCTTCTCTGAACGTGCGTCTATAGTTCTATCTATCATTATAATGCATTCATATCTGTAATTATTCAAGCACAAGCGGAATTGTATACATTTTTTGCTCAATGAAAAAGGCTCCCTTTCGGGAACCTTCTCTAAAAACTAGCTTTAAATAATTGCATCTCCTTCGATATCAAAGCCTTTTGCGAATTTATCCGCAGCGCTCCATTCCGGCCAACCTCTCATCTCGAGAGAATGATATTCCATATAGGTATCAGTAAAGACGCCGCTCTTCTTTATCTCTTCAATAAGAGAGCGTGTCTTTCTTACCCAGCGTTCATATCTATCTTCTGCCCGAATTGGGACCATTTCTTTAGTAGTAACGGTACCGCCCATACTTTTGTACTGAGGAATAAGAATCTCGTAATCTGAAGTAATAGCCGAAATCACGACGGAAATCGTCGCTGAACCAATCGGTTTCAGTCTCCAGCGAAACTCATTAGCCTCAAAAGCCGAAATGTGGCGAAACTGCTCACTATCTAAATATGCTTTTACTGTTTCCGTATCACCATAACAATAGATCAACAACTCGAAATCAGTTTTTTCAAGATCATACTTACCTTCCGCCATATTATATGGCCATTCTTGTCTATATTTCATATAATTACCCGCTGCCTCGGGTTTCACCTCTTTCTCATCTTAAAATGGCAGAAAAAGCAGGACCTCTTTAAAGCTTCAAAAGCTAGCATCTTAAAAGGGCCTATCAATAGATACGCCCTTATTATACCACACTTTAGCGAAAAAGTCAATTACTGGTTATGGTTACGCGCACGCTTACGACG
>CAMKFS010000035.1 GCA_946411935.1 uncultured Candidatus Saccharibacteria bacterium
CCTGAGCTTCTTCGCTTGGGAGAATGAGAGTATATTCCTTCTCTTCTACGCCGACTTTTTCGCGAAGTTCGTTCTGAAGCTTAATAGCAGGCTGAATCATCTTGAGACCCCATTCGAGACCGCCAACGATGACTTCTTCTGGAACTTCGTTTGCGCCAGCTTCAACCATAGTGATACCAGTGTCTTTACCGGCGACCACGAGGTCGAGATCAGATGCTTCACGTTCTTCTGGGGTAAGGAACGCCTTGTATTCGCCGTTGACACGGCCGATGCGAAGGCCAGCGATTGGGCCATCAAATGGTACGCCAGCGAGCATAAGAGCGCTCGAAGCTGCAATCATCGCAATCACGTCTGGGCGGAAGCTCGGATCCATAGAAAGCACAGTCGTGACAACCTGGATTTCCTGGCGATAACCCTTCGGGAAGAGCGGGCGAATTGGGCGATCGATTAGGCGGCCAACGAGGACTGCATTATCGGAAGGCTTACCTTCGCGCTTGATAAACTTGCTGCTGCTGATTTTGCCGGCTGCGTAGTACTTTTCTTCGTAATCAATTGAGAGTGGGAAGAAATCCTGAACGACTGGCTTGGTGCCAACTACGACCGAACCGAGCACGACCGTATCGCCATAGGTTACTAATACTGATGAAGTGGTACGAAAACCGACACGGTTGACTTCGAGACCAAGTTTGCGGCCACAAAAATCCGTCTCAAGCTTGAAGGTTTTCTTGCCGCTTGGGTTGATGATATCCATCAAAAACTACCTTTCCTCGAGAAAATAATAAGTATTCAATCGCAAGCGTTTGCGAGAAAATATCTATCATTTTCTCGATTTGTTATTTGTGTCTATATTATAGCACAAAAGCCACCTTTTGGGGAGTCAAGCCTGTTCTCATTGACTTTTTTAAGCATATGTGCTATAATTATATATGTGCCTACTTGTTCGGAGTAGCAAGCACTGCCAAAAATTCTAGTAAAGGGGGAAATATTTACTATGGCAGATATTATAATTAAGGATACTACCGACATCTTGAAGCGTGTAGCCGAGGAAAACAGAAGGCTCGGCGAGACTGTAAGTCTCTGGCTTAAGAAAGGCCCAAATGGCGAATGTATCGCAAGGGTTATTCCTTGCAAGATGTCCACGCAGCTCGACGAATATACCACGAATAAAAAAGTGCGTAAGAAGAGTTGGACGAGAAAGCTTCATTTCGATTCAGACAATTTCGATTTCGGAAGCGTAGACATTGTTGAGGAGGTCTTCGTCCCGGTCCGTAAGCATGTTAAGCAAGCTGTGCTTTTCTTTAAGACAAGCAAAGAAAAAGGTGGCGTCACTATCGATACATATAAGATGATGACAGCCAATGCTTATCTAGAAGACGGAAAAGGAAAAAGAAATAGCAGAGTAAAGGATCTTCCGAACGATTTGAAGGAAGAATTCCTGCAGCAGGCAACAGAGGAGTTAATTGATTTTCTTCTAGAGCATGCAAACGAAGATTTGCTCAAGGTAGTCGAGAGCACAGAAGCTTACTATAGAAAAATGTTCAGTTAAGTATCCGAAGACAGAGCCTGGACTTCACCGTCCGGGCTTTTTCATGGCAGAAAAAATCCGGCCCTTAAACGAGGGTCGGATTTCTTTATTTGCGGAGACCAAGTTTGGCGACGGTTGCTTTGTAAGTCTCGAAATCGTTCTTCTCGAGGTACTTGAGCAACTTTTTGCGCTGGCCGACCATCTGGATGAGGCCGCGCTTTGCCATAAAGTCATGCTTGTTTGCCTTGACGTGCTCGGTAACTTCCTTGATACGCTCAGTCAAAATAGCAACCTGAACCTCTGGAGAACCGACATCTTTGTCGCTGCGGGCAAGCTTCTTAATAGCCTTGGCTTTGTTGTCTTTTGTAATCATACTGTCGCTTATTTTACCACAGATTAGAGAGAGATGCAAGGACTAAAACCCCTGTTTTATTCTAGGCTAATATTCCACCTTAGCCAGCCATCATCCCAAGTATAAATAGCGCCCGAGTGTTATCGCTTTGAAGCCACTAAGCCCGATTCGCAGGGGCTTCAGTGAACGGCAATGCTAGGTAAGCTAGAAGCTCCTGGAGAGGACGCGAAACATGATACTGAGACTTTATGTCTTTAAGTTGATTGTGGAGTTGAGAATCCGGAGTCGGAAACTCAAAAAATCTACCCGCCGCTAAGCTAAGGTAGATTTAACCCAAGAGGTCGGGAGTCCTAGCCCCTGACCTACTGCGTCTATTATAGCACTTATTTATTATTCATGTATTTTATCAGCGCGTCGCGGAGGTCTTTGACTGGGAGGACGAATTTATCTTTGACGGTCGCAGGCGCGATGGCGTTCTTGAAACCGAGCTTCTTTGCCTCAGCAATACGACGATCCGGCGCGATAACACTGCGAATTTCCCCGCCGAGGCCAACCTCGCCAAAGACCACGATTTTGTCGTCGAGTTTGCGACCAGCCGCGGCCGATGCAATCGCCATACAGATCGCAAGATCCGCTGCGGAATCGTTAAGCTTCATTCCGCCGACGACATTAATAAAAATATCTTTGTCCTGGAGTTTGAGCTTCGTGCGTTTTTCGAGCACAGCAATCAAGAGATTAAGACGATTAAGATCGAAACCAGAAGCGGTGCGCTTCGGATAGCCGAAGTTCGTCGAGTTGACGAGCGCCTGAATCTCGACGAGGAGCGGACGCGTGCCCTCAATCGTCGCCATAATAATACTGCCGTCAGTATTTTGGCGTTCAGAAAGCAGTGCCTCGGACGGATTTTTCACCTCGACGAGACCTTCAGAAGCCATTTCGAAAATTGCAACTTCGTTCGTCGAGCCGAAGCGGTTTTTGACGGCACGAATCGTCTTGAAGCCACCGTAGCGATCGCCTTCAAAATTTAAAACGACGTCGACGAGATGCTCGAGCACTTTTGGACCGGCGAGCGTGCCATCCTTAGTGACGTGGCCAACAATAATGACAGCCGTGCCACTATTTTTCGCGGCGCGAATAATGAGGTTGCCACAGTTGCTAACTTGGCTAACCGTGCCAGGCGCCGAACTAATCTCCGCCATAGAAAGCGTCTGGATTGAGTCGACGATTACGAGATCATAGCCGTCCTCTTCGATGGTTTTTGCGATGTCGTTTGCGGAAGATGAGCTCGCAAAATGAAGTTGGTCGGAACTCGCGCCAAGACGAATCGCGCGCATCTTGACCTGCCCTGCTGATTCCTCGCCAGAAACATAGAGCACCTTGCGACCATTATTAGAAATCGTCGCACAAATCTGCATTAAAATCGTGGACTTACCCATGCCCGGCTGACCAGCCAGAAGCGCCACGCCGCCCAGCAAAATCCCGCCGCCGAGGACATTATCTAGTTCAGCGAAACCAGTCTTGAGACGACTGCCGGCGTCGGACGGCTCAATCTCATTGATCGAAACGGCGGCGAGTTTCTTGCCAGAAACTGCCCCGCGTGCGAGGGCGGATTTTGCCTCCGCCTCGGTCGGAACTTCCTGCTCGAGCAAAGTGTTCCACTCGCCGCAATTTTCGCAGCGGCCCGCCCACTTTGCATAGCTCGTGCCACAATTTTGGCAAACAAATTTTGCTTTAGTTTTTGCCATTATGGCACCTCCAATTATCTAGTTCTATTTTATCACTTCGTCGATGATACCAAATTCTTTGGCCTCTTCGGCAGACATCCAGTAGTCGCGATCCATCGCTTTTTCGACTTCCTTGAGCGACTTACCGGTATTCTTTGCCATCATTTCAGCGAGGACCTTTTTGAGGTAAACCCCCTCGCGAAGCGCAATCTCCTGATCGGTAATCTTGCCCTCAGTACCAGAGCTTGGCTGATGGATCATCACGCGGGCATTCGGCAAACAAACACGCTTACCCTTCGCACCGGCGGACAGCAACATCGCGCCCATCGAAGCCTGCAGACCGATGCCAATCGTCTGCACATCTGGCTCGATATAATTCATCGTGTCAATAATCGCGAGGCCATCATAAACCGAGCCGCCTGGCGAATTAATATAAAGCTTAATATCTTTTTTCGGATCTTCGTAAGCGAGATGCAAAAGCTGCGCCACGACAATATTTGCCGTTTCCGGAGTGACCTGGTCCCCCAAGAACACCACGCGCTCCTTCAAAAGGCGCGAGTAAATATCATAGGCACGCTCGCCACGGTTACTTTCTTCAACAACGGTTGGAACTAAATAATCTTTCATACTTCAATTATAGTAAACTAGCACTCGAAATGCAAGAGTGCTAAATTATTCGACCGCACCGTCTGGACGGCTAACATTACTATCAATACTTTTATATAAGTTATTTACCCGAATACTATTCTCATTATATTGACTGATTAAATCATTAATCTCATTGGTATAGTCTAGTAGGGTTTGATAATCTTGTTGCTGCGCTTCCTGGCGATTCAGCAAAGCCTGCCGCTCAGCAAGCCATTCTTCCTGCGAAGAAAAGGCGCCGGTACGCGAGCGCGAGTTAAAATCGTTAATGTCCCGCGACAAACTAGCGTTACTTTTCGTATAGGCATCTCTTAATTCATTTAGTTTTTCGCGACGCTCAGTAATTTGCTCTTTGAGCTCTTTTTCTCTCTTCTCCGTCTCTTCAAATACCGAATGGTATTTATTGTAAAATGATGCAATTTTTGAGTGATTCGAGAAATACTTTGCATAGTGATCACGAAGCTGTGCTGGCATTTGATTCGGCGAAATCTGCGATCCGATTACGGAATGAAGCTCGTTATATTTCTCATCAAGACGATAAGACTCAAGATGCTTGCGTAGATCTTCATTTGTATCAAACAGCGCCTGGAGATGCTCTTGCAAAGTCTCGCGTTCCGAATCACTCATCCGCTCCCAGACTGCATGCAAAAATTCGTGCGCGAGCGTAACCTGTCGAATGCCATCCAGATCAACGCGAGCGATATTATAAATATAAATTCGACGACCAGAATAACATCCGAGTGTCGAGGTATTACTTGCATCATTATTATTGCTGCAGTTAGCATTGAACTGTTCCGCTTCTTGTAGTTCTGGGCGCGTTGCATTAAGAATTCGCATACCATCACTCGTAAGCGATAAATCATTAATTAATGCGCTCATTTCCGGCGAAGGCTCGTAGCCGGTTGCGGTTATATTATCCACTACCGCAACATAATCAATCTGCGTAGCAGCAAAAGCAACTATACCAAGTACAGCCAGGGTGGCAGCAAGTTTAATGACTAATCCTTTTCCCGACTTCTTAGTTTTTTGCGGCTCAATCGCCTCCCGTTTTTCTGGCTCAATCGGCTCATTAATAGTGAGTCCATTTTCGCTCGCAGAAAAAGATGGAGCTGCGTTATCGTTCATGCTTATATTGTAGCACTTTATTCGCGTGCTTTGACGAGAGTAAATTCACCTTTTTTGTATTCGATCTTTGCGATGTCGCCTTTGTCGAGTTTGCCGGCGAGAATATTATCAGCAAGCAAAGTCTCAACTTCGTCTTCGATTGCGCGGCGCATCGGACGAGCGCCATTCTTCGGGTCATAACCTTTTTCAATAAGACGCTTCTTGGCAGCAGGCGTAATTTCGAGACCAATCGATTTCGTTGCGAGGCGTTTTTTCAGATCCTCAATCATATTTGCGAAAATGGTTTCGACGTTCTTCTCGCTCAGCGCATTAAAAGTAACGATTGCATCGAAACGGTTGACGAGCTCTGGGCGCATCAGTTTGCGGAGCGCCTTCATCGCGGCCGCCTCATTCGCGTCATGCTCTGCAGCTAGCGCCTTCACATCCTGCTTACTTTTAACCGTAAAGCCCATTTCGGATTCGCGATACATATCCTCCGCACCGAGATTGCTCGTTAAGATTATAATCGAGTTATTGAATTTTACTTTCGTACCCTGACCATCCGTCAAAGTACCATCTTCGAGGATTTGAAGAAGAATATTAAAGACTTCTGGATGGGCCTTTTCAATCTCATCGAAAAGCACGACAGAATATGGGTGACGGCGAATCTGCTCGGTAAGTTTACCGCCATCCTCATAGCCAACATATCCAGCCGGAGCGCCAACGAGGCGTGCGACATTATGCTTCTCGCCAAATTCAGACATATCAATTTTAATCAAAGCATCATCGCCGCCAAATACCTCGCGCGCGATGGTCTTTGCGAGCTCAGTCTTGCCGACACCAGTCGGGCCCATGAAGATAAATGAACCGATTGGGCGATGAATATCTGCAATGCCAGAGCGACCGCGACGAATCGCTTTTGCAGTTGCCTTGATTGCGGCATCCTGACCGATAATTTCTTTCTGAAGATGTTTTTCAAGGTTGATAAGCAATTCCTGTTCGGAGCCGCGCACGCGACTGACCGGAATGCCAGTCTTTAGGCTAATTGCGGTTGCGAGATTTTCGCTCGTAACGGCCGGCGCCTTGCCGAGATCTTTGTTGGATTTTTCGAGTTTCTTAATTTCGGCTTCGAGTTTGGCAGCACGAGTTTTATATTCAGCGGCTTTTTCATAATCTTCTTTTTCGGCTGCTGCTTCGATTTTTTCTTGCAAATCGGCTAGTTCGATTTTGTTCTTCTTGTAAATACTTGCGCCAGCCTTATCGAGGGAAACACGAGCGATCGCACTAGCCTCATCAATCACGTCGATAACTTTGTCCGGCATAAACCGATCAGAAATGTAGCGCTCGGAAAGATTAATCGCCTCTTCGAGAATTTCGTCGGAAATCGTAACTTGATGATGGGCTTCATAGTGTTTTTTAATGCCTTTTAGAATGCGGAGTGTAATTGTCGGCGAAGGCTCATTAACTATGACAGTTTGAAAACGACGCGCGAGCGCTTTATCCTTTTCAATATTCTTGCGATACTCATCGAGCGTAGTTGCACCAATGAGCTTGAGCTGATTGCGCGCAAGAGCTGGCTTCAAAATATTTGCCGCATCCATACTACCCTCGGCGCTACCAGCACCAGCGAGCAGATGCAACTCATCAATAAATAGCACAACATCATCATTATCAACCGCTTCGTCAATAATGCCCTTGATGCGCTCTTCGAATTCGCCACGGAATTTCGTACCCGCAACAACAGAGCTTAAATCTACCTGATAAATACGCTTGCCGACAAGTGCACCTGGAACATCATTCTTCGCAATGCGCATTGCAAGGCCTTCAACGATAGCAGTTTTACCAACACCCGCTTCGCCGATAAGTACAGGGTTTGACTTTGTGCGGCGACAAAGTACAGTAACGGCGCGTTCAATTTCCTGGTCGCGACCAATGACAGTATCAAGTTTACCCTGCTTGGCTTCTTCGGTTAGATCCGTACCGAATTTAGTCAACCAACGGAAAGTTGGGCGCTTGCCAGCCTTGCGCTTCTGTTTTTCAAGCTTTGCCTCGTCGGCTTGCTTCTCGATTAATTCCTCAATATCGCTTGCGACCTTGTCGAGATTAACGTCGAGCTGACTAAGCAAAACGCTCGCGCGCGAATTTGGTTGGCGAAGAAGCGAGTAAATAATATGTTCTGTGCCAACAATATCTAGGCCATTTTCTTTGACGAAATTTAGCGACATACGAAGCGTCAGAACGGTTGCCTCAGAAAGCGACATCATTGCCATCGGTGCGGCCGGAACATCTACAGCAACCTTGCCCTGCGCACGCTCAATCTGATCGAGATCAACACCCTCGCCGCTGAGAATCTTGGCGCCGGTCGAGGTGTCCTGAGCCATAATCCCCATAAGGAGGTGCTCGGTGCCCATGTAGCCCTGATTGTAGCGCTTGGAATAATAATCAGCTTTCTGAAGAGCGAAACGCGCGTTTTCGCTGAGGTGGTTCATAATTTCACTAAATTCATCTACCATACCCCTATTATATGAAATTAGCACTCGAAATGCAAGAGTGCTAATTCACGATTTTTCCAGTAGTTTTTGCCTCGTAGCGCTTAATTGCCTGGCTGCTCACGCATCCATTCAAGAATACGATAATGATAGCCATTCTCGTCTAGGTAATCTTTTGGCTCGTAGAGATATTCGACGCCGGCTGGACGTTCTGGCATAGCGGAAGTGGAGCCGGTGATTTTGCCGTCATAATAGTAGATTTTGCCAGTGTTGTTTTTGACGCCGATGCCAGTACTAGTGCTGATGGCCTTGATGTCTGGGTCGTCTAGAGAGACGTGCGCAGTAGCTTTGCCATAATCTGGCGAGCCCGGATCTTCTGGAACGCCGATGGTGACGGTGCCGGAATCGTTATAGATACCATAAGCTGTGTTCTTTTCAGAAATATCGATTAAACCAGCCTCGAGCGTTACATTTCCAACCGTATTTTCTATGCCGTAAAGAATGTATGGCCTATATCCTGCACTTTCTTCAGACAAATTCGAACCATCATAAAGAATATTTATATTTTTTGCCTCTAACGTGCCCGAGTTTTGAACAGCAAGAATAGTATGATGCGTTTTTTCGCGCACGACGCTCTTTATGGTACTATCATTAATGACAATATGCCCCGTATTATTTATTGCATACGTATAATTATTATTTCGACCAACAGTGCCTCTGGCAGATATATCTCGCGTAGCAATAATCGCATCGAGCGTCACCTCGCTGTTTTCTCCTATAAATAATAATACGTTCGCTATCGTCTCATCAGCAAGCGCAATCGATCCATTTTTAAATGAAGTCTTACCATTCTGCGCATATAATCTTCCATCCGATTCAATAGTATCGAATGATGATATGCCGCCATTCGTATAATATGCATAATTTTTGCCAGTTATATCTATAGTATTGGCTACAATATTGCCTGTATTATTTATAGCGATATCTGTAGCGTCAAGCGAAACGTTATTCAATGATAATTCGCCTTTATTATCAATAAGCTTGATACCGTCAATTGTGATGTTCGTTAAGCCTAACGATGCTCCCGCTTTGTTAGTAATATAATAACCGGTTTCATTGCAGCTAAATACTGGGTTTTTCGTAATGGAGTTGTTAATAATCGTAACATTGCCATTATTCGTAATCGGATTACCCGTAACTATATCCCAACCGTTGGTTTTGATAGTAAATTTCTTATCGGCAGGAATATCTAGCGAGTAAAAGAGATAGTTATCGTCGATAAGCTCTATCGTATCGTCCTCATTAGCCGCCGCGACTGCATCTGAGAGCTTCGTATACGCAGTCGAACCAATCTGCGCAACGTAATGCTCTGGCTCTAGCCAACGAGTTTCATATGATTCGGAGCCGATGATCTCAGAACCAATTTTAATCGTAGTATCAGTCGCAATTTGCTTCACGACTCCATCATAATATGCCTCTATTCCGCCTTTCAGTACGCCATCATAGAATTTAAACGAACCGTCATATAGTGCATAATCTCCGCCAATG
>CAMKFS010000036.1 GCA_946411935.1 uncultured Candidatus Saccharibacteria bacterium
TGCGGGTTTAGCTCAGTTGTTTAGAGCGCTTCCTTGCCAAGGAAGAGGTCGAGAGTTAGAGTCTCTTAACCCGCACCATTTTTTATGCCCACAGTGGGCTATTTTTTATGCTAAAACTTGAATTAGCACGAATAATCGCATTTTTCTTTATTCCCATGGTTTTGGCACTATTATTCCTAAGGAATTAATTATCTCCGCCTCTTATTTTTCTAGACTTTTTAAATTGTCGTGCTTATAATTGAGATATGCAAAGTGGAGGACAAACTGCGAAGAAACGCGATCCGGCACTAGACCTAGTGCGTATTTTTGCTCTAATTACAGTTATTAGTGTCCACTTTTTTCTTCATACTGACTGGTATAGTCAAGAAGTAGCTGGGGCCAAAATGCTATTCCTCGTTACTATGCGACAGTTTTTCATGATCTGCGTACCGCTTTTTATAGTTTTGACTGGATACTTAATGAGCCGCAAAGAGCTTAGTCGCGGCTATTACAAGAAAATCGGCCACACTATCGCAATTTACATATTAGCCTCACTGGCCTGCTTGCTATATCGCAATCTCTTTACTCCAAACCCCTTAGGTCTACAAGGGTCAATATCTGGACTCTTCTCTTTTAGTGCTGCCCCATATGGCTGGTATATTGAGATGTATATCGGATTATTTCTTCTTGTTCCATTTTTAAATCTCATTTGGCGCAATCTTAAGAATAAGCGTCAGCAGCTAGCCCTCATTGGGACGCTCGTACTTTTATCATCTCTTCCGAGCATCTTTAATGTGGTTAACTTTCAGGGATTCTTCACGGACGAAAAAATACTCAATACTACAAAAAACTTACAGCTTTTGCCAGATTATTGGGCCTGTCTTTATCCTTTCATGTATTATTTCATTGGATGTTATATTCGAGAGCACAGGCCAAAACTAAAAATCAGAACAAACCTCATCTGCCTTATCATTACTTTGGCAGCTTCTGGTATTTTCGTATTTATGGCACTACATCATCAAGCGTTCGTCTCTAGTAGTCTCGACGGACACAGCAATCCATTCGTAGTAGTATTAACGATATTAGTTTTTCTTTTCTTTACCAATCTAAACTACTCGAGGGTTCCGGCCAAAGTAAACCGAACTCTAGCGTATCTATCGAGCCTTTGCCTTGGCGCTTATCTAGTATCTTGGATATTTGACGACATCTTCTATCCTGCCATACTTGAAAATCCTCGAGTGCTTAATCGCTTCTGGATGATGCCTATAACCGTTCTAGAAATTACCATCTCGTCACTTTTCTTATCGGCTATATTAGACAGGATTCTCAAAACTCTTACTAGTATCTATACTCACTTTCGCAAGAGAATACATAAACGGCGCAGCCTCTCAAAAACACTTCTCGTCATGGCTACCATCTATCAATTAGATCAGAGTAATTGATCATTTACCCTTATGGATCATCATTTTTATGCCCTTGTTGAAGGGGCTATTTTTATGGTCTTATTATTGACTATTTATAACGTTTATGCTATAATATAAGAATGAGACTTCGTGTCTGGTAACTTTATATCTTTTTAGTCTACGAAAGAAGGTGATTTTATTGTTGTACACAGCAAATAATATCATGAAGATGCCTGCCTATGAATGGCTGACAACACAGTTTCAGGAGAAGGGATATACTCTAGGAAATACTGAGCATGAGTATTATCCGTCAGATAAAGCTATAATGAGTATTCCAGAAAATGAAAGATTTGAATATCTTAGGCAGCACTTATCTGGATGTCATGAAGACTATATTCAGTATGTTAAGGAGCGTCCGGATCAGTTCGACAAGCAGTTCTTCAAAGACTTGATTGCGATTGAAAAATATTCGCTGTATTTCGAAAAGAATATTTTCGAATGGATGGATGAATCGCTAATCGACGAAGAACTGATAATGTGCGCAATGCTCAGAACTATCGGCAATATTTTCGATGAACGTGATATATGCAACCTCTGGTTTTACTCTGTACAGAAGAGGAAGCCGGAACTCTTAACTTACGAAATGTATGTTTTGGGTGCAAGATGCTTTGCGTCTAGAATACGCGGCGTCGATCGATTCCTTGATATTACTCCAGAAGAATATCGTACTGAGGAATATTATTATGCTCTCTGTGCTAACAATAGCGATCGCGTCATGGAAGACATTCCTGAAGAGGTATTAACGGATAGTTTTCTCGTTAGTCTTATACGCGATAATATTAGCAATATTCGGTGTTTTACCGAAGAGGCGCTCGAGAGACCGGTGTTTCTTGTTGGTAGAATTTGGAAGTATGCCATGTATTTAGATGGTTGCTTGGCGGGCGAGTATATACCGCTTAATGACGAAAGGATTGAATTTTTCCTTTCGGTATATGGCAAGGATTCCAGGGAATATCGATTTAGTTTCAAGCGTCGCTACAAGGATTATCTTCGCTGGAAAAGTCAGGCTACCGCCCCAAGCAATGAAGAGATTGCGGTTGCTAGTAACTTAGCGCTTGCTAGCATACTCGCAGGATCGGCAACTCCGACCGAAGCAATCGACGAAGCTTCCGAAATGGTGCGTAATAATTCGACCAGAAGGATGCGATTGCCAATTGAATATTTCGGCGATGTGCCGCCAGCATATTCGGAGAGGTATGATTCGGAAGAGTATTTAGTCGAGATTTATAAAAAGCTCGGTATCGAAATACTTAATGAGGCAGATTGCTATTATTACAATGTTGTCTTTCCGGAGGATGTTTCAATCGTTAAAGAAGAACGCGGCTGGTATTCTCTCAAGAAGGGCAACGACATGGTCGCTAGCTTTTATGATTTGGGCCCCATCTGCGATCGCGATGTCGCGGTAGATAAACTCATGATCGACTTATAGGCTATAAGTCTCCCCGCTTAAATGGGGAGACTTTTTCTTGCTATAATTATTCTAAATAAGGAGCAAATATGACAGAATTTGAGCTCGCCGAAGTGCTAATGCAAAGTCTCTAGCCTCATTGACAAACGCTACTATCTGTGGTATAATAAACAGGTTAAAACAATTTGTTTTTGCTCATTAAAGTGAAAGGGGTGATGTAAATGGATGCAAGAACAATCTTAGAACAGAACGTAAATACAATATTCGACGAAATCTGTTGCCGTGGAACCGAATGCGAGCTTGGCATAGCAATTGGTAGCGATGAGCTAAATCCGACTTTTGCGCTTAGGAATGTTGGCGAGAATTCGTCAGAAATGATTTCGACTTTGAACCTAGCAATGATCGGTCAGTGGCCTGACAGCAAATATAAAGTCGAAAAGTTTAAATTTGAGTTCGATGGCTCCGCTGCTATGGTGGTATTAGCATATGAAAGCCAGACGGGGAATGAGCGGCCTTCTCGAACACTCGTGGATGTGGTAATTAAGGATTCATTTAACGAAAAAGGAACATTTATAAAAGTGACTCCAATTCCAATAAAATAGCACTCCGGTCATAGCCCCAGTCTCGTAATGAGACTAGGGCTTTTTCTTGCATTAAAAAGGGGGCCGGAACTAAAACCGACCCCACTAGGAGGAATTTAATCGGCGATGGAAGACAGGACCGCCGATAGTTCAAAAAGTGCATATAAGATACCATTTCAGTATAGCATAGTCATCCGCGCCTCCCCACTATAATCCAGAAGTGCTATAATAACAGTATGGCAATTTCCGTGCAGAAGCAGATCGCACAGAACAAGCGCAACACTATCTTCATTGTGATAGTTTTTGTCGCATTTATTTCGCTAATTGCAGGGATTTTCGCATGGCTTTATAATAATATTTCCATTTTAATCATCGTTTCGATTACGGCAATCGCCTATGCTCTAATACAATATTTCTTAGCCGATAAACTCGCGATTCTAGGCACCGGCGCACGTCAAATCGAAAAATCCGAGAACCCTCGTTTTTACAAAATCGTCGAGAAGCTTGCCGAAGATGCTAAACTCCCGATGCCAAAAGTTTATATCATCGAAGACCCTGCGCCGAATGCTTTTGCGACCGGCCGCGATCCGCAGCATGCCTGCGTCGCCGCCACAACTGGTCTGCTCGAAATCATGGATGACAAAGAATTGCGTGCCGTTATGGGGCACGAGATGTCGCATGTTAAGAACTATGATATTCGCATTAGTCTGATCGCTTTTGGCCTTACGGCAATTATCGGTCTTATATCTGACATGGGTCTTCGTATGCTTTTCTGGAGCGATCGCGACGAAGAGAATAACTCTCCAGTCGGTGTTCTCTTCGCGCTATTTACGATTATTCTTGCGCCATTCGTTGCGACCCTTATTCGTCTTGCGATTTCTCGCCAGCGCGAGTATCTCGCCGATGCTTCTTCAGCTAGCATGACGAACCCGGATGATATGATTAGCGCACTACGCAAGCTCGATACGCATGTTCGTCCAATGCGCCAGCAAAATGTTGCTGCCGAAGCGCTATTTATCGCTGGGCCATTGAAGAAATCATTTATTAGTCGTCTATTTTCTACTCATCCACCAATTGAAGCGCGCGTAGAGAGGCTTGAGAATGCCAAAAAATAAAGAAAAAAAGCCGCGCAAATCAATGAGAGAGGCTTTTTATGCTGCGCGCGAAAAAATCTGGGCCAAAAAGCGTGATCGTCATAATCCGCATCGTAGTTTTAAACGCAGTTATCGCGAGGACTATGCTCGCGGCCTGCAAGCTCCCGGCCTTGTCGCTCATGCGATGAGTACACTCAAAATCATCTTTAAAAACAAGAAGTTATTCTTCGGCTTCCTGATGATTGTGGTCTTGATGAATGTCTTGTTTGTTGGCCTCATGAGTGAGGACACTTATCAGACTGTCCAGGACAGTATTGATGAAAGTAGCGAAGTGCTTCAGTATGGCGAAGTAGGGCGCATTGCAAAATCTGGCATGTTGCTGATTTCGACAGTTGCGACCGGCGGCTTAACAAAAGGCATGACGGAAGTACAACAAATTCTCGCCTTTTTCTTCATGGCGGTAACGATTTTGGTTACGGTATATTTCTTACGGCATCTGATGGCGGGGAACCATCCGCGCATTCGCGACGGTCTCTATAATGCACTTACGCCACTAATTTCGACCATGCTAATACTAGTCCTGATCTTTATTCATATGCTTCCGATTTTCATTTTTGTCATCGTCTATTCGACGGCGCTCGCGACCGATTTCTTGAGCCAGCCGCTCTATGCCTTCCTGTTCTGGCTATTTGGCAGCTTATTGATTTTGCTTTCGGCCTATCTTTTGCCGAGCTCAATCCTTGCACTTTGCGCCACGACGGTGCCGGGAATCTACCCGATGCAAGCAGTTCATGCAACTTCGGATTTAATCCGTGGTCGTCGCACGAAATTTATTATCCGCGTTTTCTTTGCGCTAGTTTTTATTGCGGTTCTCTGGGTAGTTGTCATGATGCCGCTGATTTGGCTCGACCTCGTTTTGAAACAAAATATTGAATGGGTTGAAGATATCCCATTCATCCCGTTCCTCCTCCAAATAATGACGACCTTCACGGTAATTTACCTTACCTCGTATATCTACCTCTTCTATCGAAGGATGCTCGATGATCCCGAATGATGTTCGTGAGCGCGTCGATAAACTGCGCGAGCTGATTAATGATTATCGCTATCATTACCACGTCCTCGACGAGTCGATTATGTCCGAGGCGGCAGCGGATAGCTTGAAACACGAACTATCTCAGTTGGAAGAGAAATACCCAGAGCTAATTACGCCAGATTCGCCGACTCAGCGAGTGGCCGGCAAGGCGCTCGATAAATTCAAAAAAGTTGCCCATGCCGAGCGGATGATTTCGCTGGCCGATGTTTTTTCGGAAGATGAAGTACGCGAATGGCTTGGCCGCATCGCGAAACTTGGTGCAATCAAGCCCGAGCTATTTGTCGATATCAAGATGGACGGCCTTGCAATGGCACTGATTTATGAAGACGGCCTGTTGAAGCAGGCGGTTACGCGCGGCGATGGTCGTGTCGGCGAAGATGTTACGATGAATGTGCGCACGATTGAGAACGTTCCGCTATCAATCGATCAAAAAGAGCATACCGAAGTGCGCGGCGAAGTAGTGATTTTTAAAGCTGATTTTGATAAGCTCAACGAACAGCAACGTGCCAAGGGCAAGCCTGAGTTTGCCAATCCGCGCAATCTCGCTGCTGGCACGATTCGCCAGCTCGATCCGAAGATTGCGGCTAGTCGCCCGCTCAAGTTTATGGGCTACGATATGATTTCGCCGAACTTGCCGAAGAATTCTGATGTCTATGAACGCCTCGAAAAGCTCGGCTTTCGTACTTCGAAACAGCAGAAAATTTATCATGATTTAGCTGGAGCGATGAGCTTTATTCGTGAGCTTGAGACTAGTCGTCAGAATTTGCCATTTGGTACTGACGGCGCCGTAATCAAAGTTAATGACCGCAAAGTCTATCGAGCTCTTGGTATTGTCGGCAAGACTCCGCGCGCTGCGGTTGCTTTCAAATACCCTGCCGAAGAGGCGACGACGGTCGTGAAGGATATTGTAATTTCGATTGGTCGCACTGGCGCGGCGACGCCAGTTGCAGTTTTTGATCCAGTGCAGGTTGCTGGCTCGACGGTCCGTCATGCTTCGCTTCATAACGCTGACGAAATTGCGCGTCTAGATATTCGAATTGGCGATACGGTGGTTATCTATAAGGCTGGCGATATTATTCCGCAAGTCAATCGTGTATTAACCGAGCTTCGCCCAAGCAATTCCGAGCCATTCGACTATCTCGAAGCACTTCGCGAGCAATACCCGGAGCTCGAATTCGAGCGTCCAGTTGGGGAGGTAGTCTATCGCGTTAAAGGTTCCGATGCGGGCGAAATGCTCAAGCGTGCAGTCGAATATTATGCTAGCAAGCCGGCCTTAAATATTGAGGGTTTAGGCGAGAAGAACGTTGAGGCGCTTGTCGATGCTGGGTTAGTTGGCTCGATTGCGGATCTATATACTTTGACGGCAGGGCAGGTCGAGGCACTTGATCGTTTTGCGGAAATTTCTGCACACAAGCTCGTCGATAATATTCAGGCTAGCAAAAATCCTCCTCTCGCGCGTTTTATTACGGCTATTGGTATCCGCCATATTGGTACGCAGACTGCAATAGATTTAGCGGCGCATTTCAAAACGCTCGAAGCGCTCCGCGATACAACTGAGTCTGAGCTGCTCGAAATGCCGGGTATTGGCAAGATTGTTGCCGAATCGATTCTTGCTTTCTTTGCGGATGAAGATAATCTTGCACTGCTTGATCGCCTGAAAGAGCTTGGTGTTGAACCAGTCTATCAGGATACTTCTGACGGTAAGCTCAATGGTCTCTCGTTTGTTGTGACTGGTACGCTTGATTCGATGGGTCGCGATGCGGCGGCAGAGAAAATTCGTGCGCTCGGCGGAGAATTCCACAGCTCTGTTGTAAAAACTACAAGTTACCTTGTAGCGGGCCATAATACAGGGAAGAGTAAACTGGAAAAAGCTGCCAAATACGGCACCGAAGTAATCGATGAAGCAAAATTCTTGGAGATTTTAGGGCAATAAAAATGGCCGGACATTACGTCCGGCCGGATTGGCTATTTTACCTGTTCTAATACTTCAAGTCCACCAATCTGCTGTATGGCGCGAAGGAATGGCTCCACAAGATGTCTATAGTCATGCGTTGTTAAATCCATCTCATAGAATTCCTTGTGCTCGTAATCTACCGAGACGTACTCGATATCATACTGATGCGTCTCAGCGGTTTTCTTTTTGGTTCTTTTCTTCTTAGTCTGAGGATCATCTTTGTCCGGCTCCTCGTAAAAGAAAGTTGTCTTCTTGAAACCAATTATAAAATCGGTAATATCTTCAAGGAATAACTTTTTAATTTTATCGGTTCCGGATAAAAATATATTGTCCTTTGTTGCCTCACGCAGGGCGACTTTCAGCTTCTTGAGGGTGCCATTAGTGACTTTATATTCAATAATCTCCCTCTTCTTACCAACAAGTTCTAAACCTTCAATACTAATGTTCTCGTTTTCCATTTTACCCACCTCCTATTTTTTCTTGAAAAACGCAACTATATAGTCCTATTATAGCACAGATTAGATAAAAAGTCAATAGATAAAAGCTTTAGGATTTTAATTTTTTGGTGTATTATAAGTATAAGCATCTACTAAGTGTGGAGTGGAGGTTGTTATAAAAATACAGAGGCGACATTTGCGTAGATCACTTTTTGCGATATTCGCGGCTGTATTTTTGCTCGCCATCACCGGCACTATTGCTTTCGTATTCGAGCAGATGGATTTCAGTAATAAGTTCC
>CAMKFS010000037.1 GCA_946411935.1 uncultured Candidatus Saccharibacteria bacterium
ATGGCACCGTAGCTCAGCTGGTTAGAGCGTAGGACTCATAAGCCTAAGGTCACTGGTTCGATCCCAGTCGGTGCTACCAATTCAGGTTAAGGCCTGATTTTTTGTTTGTGGTAAAATATAGCTATGAAGACCAGAAAAGCTTTTACTGTATTGGAACTGATTTTAGCAATTGTGTTTGTGGGGATTTTTGTCGTGCTCTTCTTCTTGCAGAAGCAGAATATCGAGGCGATGGAGCGCGACGAGAAGCGCAAGACTGCAATTAACGCAATGTATTATGCTCTCGAGGAAGGTTACTATGCCGAGAATAAATCCTACCCAGAGAATATCGAGAATGCGGAAGTATTGCCCTGGATCGATCCGAACCTTTTCACTGATCCATTTGGCTCAAATCTTTGGAGCAGCGGTAGCGACTATAGCTACGAGACTAGCGACTGCAAGGACGGCAAATGCCAATCCTACACCTTGCGCGCAAAGCTTGAAAAGGAAGACGATTACGTCAAAACCAATCGCAATTAGCGCATCAAAAATCCCCCTTTTATAAGGGGGATTTTTTATTTCACCGAAGTGTCGTCTGGGGTCTTCTTGCATTCGTAGACGAGGTGAGAAATCGTCTTGACTTCGTCATGCGGAGTGTCAACATATTTGAGCGTATAGGTCGTCTCGTCGCCGACGGTAGACATACGAAGAACACCCATGTGGAAGATCTGGTCAAACAAAGAGTTCTGGCGGAAAGAAACATCCTCAATGCGGCGGAGCTCGATGATGTTCGTAGAGTTCGCAAAGATCGAGACGCGTGATTTCTGAATTAGGCGGCGATTCGTCACATAGATCTGGTTAGAATCGTAAATATTCTGAACGACGAAACCACCAAAGAGAAAGACAACATAGAGCGCAAGAACAGCTAGGCGGAGATAGTGCATCGACGCCTCATTGACGTTGAATACCGTATTCATCATGCCGTTGTTCTTCGCGAAGAAAATCAAGATAAGACTAAGCGCGACAATCAAAACAGCCACAACAGCCCAAATCATAGCAATACCAAGGCGCGAACGCTTGATATGAAGGACGACATATTCGTCCTGCTCGAGATCGATTTCTGGAAAATCCTTTTCACTGCGAGCGTGCTGGATTTTCGATAGTTCTGCTTTCATAGCCGCACTCCTATCTGAATTTTTATAATTATAGCATAAATAGAAGTAATTGACAAATTATAGAAATTATTTTGCGATTCCCCATTAGCGGATTGACTTTTTATGTCGCTTGTGGTATAATAAGAGGGTTAAGACTGGTAATTTATGAAAAATATGGATATTGTTGGTCGCGAGGTCACCGTTGACTTTGGCGACGAAATCAAAAATGTGCCAGCAAAGGTTGATACCGGCGCAGATAGCTCGGCTGTTTGGGCGAGCGATATTTTCGTTGACCAGGAGCATATGCTACATTTCAAGCTCTTCGACGAAGGCTCCCCGTATTATACCGGCCAGGAGCATACAACGAAAGAATACAGTATCGCAATGACCAAGAGTTCACTCGGCGAAAAACAATTAAAATATCGGGTGAAGCTCGACGTCACAATCGCCGGCCACGAGATAAAAACAGCTTTTGGCCTGAGCGACCGGTCGACACATAATTACCCAATCCTGATTGGCCGAAAGACTCTGAAAGGAAAATTCCTAGTTGATGTCAGCCAGAGCGATAATCTGGTGAAAGTCGAAAAGAACACACCGCCAAGTCTAAACGAAGAAATGAAGAAAAACCCTTATAAATTCTATAAAGAAAAATACCTGAAAGGAGCGTCAAAGAAATGAAAATCGCAATTCTCTCAAATGGCAACGCGAACTACTCGACCAAGCGCTTAGTCGAGGAAGCCGAAGCGCGCGGCCATGAAGTTGACGTAATCAAATATAAGAACTGTTACATCTCGATTGAATCTCGCCAGAATAAGGTATTTTACAAAGGCAAACCTCTCGAGAATTATGATGCAATTATTCCACGTATTTCCGCAAATATGACGAAATACGGCACAGCAATCGTTCGCCAGCTCGAAATGCAGGGCGAGTACGTGCTCTCGAAGTCGATTGCAATTACACGCGCTCGCGATAAGCTTCGCTCGATGCAGGTTCTAGCTCGCTACGGTGTCGATATTCCAAAAACAGTCGTTTCGCGCAACACTGCCGATATTGATGACTTGCTCGATCAGCTCGGCGAAATGCCGGTGATTATTAAGCTCGCTTACGGCACACACGGTAACGGCGTGATTCTCGCCGAGACGAAGAAGGCTGCCAAGTCTACCCTTCAGGCCTTTTATCTTGCGAATGATGACGGTGTTTCGATTCTCTTGCAGGAATTTATTAAGGAATCAGCCGGCACAGATATTCGTGCCTTTGTCGTTGGCAGCAAAGTAATTGCTTCGATGCAGCGCAAGAGTCTTGATGACGATTTCCGCTCGAATCTTCACAAAGGTGGCTCCGGTACGCCAATCAAACTCACCCCGCAAGAGGAAAAGATGGCGATTGCAGCCGCTAAGGCGATGGGCCTAAACGTAGCCGGCGTTGATATCATGCGCTCAGCACGCGGTCCGCTCGTTCTCGAAGTGAACGCTTCGCCTGGATTTGGCATCGAAAAGATTACTGGCCGCAATGTAGCCGGTAAAATCATTGAATACGTTGAACATAATGCAAAGCGCACACCAAAGAAAGATAAGGTTGGCGCATAGGAGCGCTTCGCTTCCGCAAGGGGACACATTCCCCTCGCGGGAACTCCTCTTGAATTACGAAAAAATAAATCAGGCACATGTCCTGATTTATTTTTTGATTATTGATTTCTGATAGTGCTTATGTTATTTTTGCATTAGGAAACGAAAAAACAAACATATGATATTAGCAGTCTTCCTTGCAGCATTACTCCTCCTCTTCGTCCTCGTTCGACATAATGTCGGCGTACCGTTTTTGGCGATGATCGCAGGTGTGGCTGTCTATGAAACTTGGGGCGCAGATTTCGCCAATCACCTCTCAGAATGGATACCTGGCACGAGCGCAATGTGGATAGATCATGGAATTTTTGCCGCATTAGTTATTGGTTTTCCCTTGATCCTCTATCTACGAGCAGGCAAAAGCGGTCTCTTTGGTATACTAAGAATCGCAGTCTCCTGCGTCTTCGCGGCAGTGCTGACTATTATGGTGTCCGATAGACTAGCAAGTATCTTTACTTTTGATAACCTTGCCTATGAAATATCTGGATTTCTCTACAGCATCCGCGGCATCGCAATGATTGTAGGAATTATTGCTGCGTACGTAGATGTTTTCTTGTTCCACTCAGGTCGGACTTGGTAAGCTCCCAGAGGGCGATACCGGTCGCGACCGATACATTGAATGATTCTTTTTTGCCGAGCATTGGAATTTCGAGAAGATGATCGCATTGAACTAACAGATCGCTCGGAATGCCGTGCACTTCCTCGCCTAAAATAAGGGCGACTTTTTCGGGCAATTCTGGTGAATCGGCAAGATTGAGCGACTTTTCGCCCTGTTCGAGCGCAACAACGCAAAAGCCCTGCTCTTTGCAGCTCGCGATTGCTTCGTTTATTTCGGCACGAGACCAATTCAAAATGTCTTCAGCGCCGAGCGCAGTCTTGTGAATCTGCTTGCGGAGCTTGTCTTGCTCATGCGGCAAACCTTTATCTAAAAATGGTGTGTAGCCCGTAAAAATCACCTGCTCTACCCCGAGGCAATCGCAGGTACGCAAAATCGCACCGACATTGTAGGTAGATCGAATATTATATAGAATAACCGTTAGCTGTTTCATGATATACTTATATTATGGATGAAGGTGAGGTTCAAGCCAAGCGTAGGCAGAATGAAGAGGAAGCAACCTCTCGTAGGGCGAAAATTTTAGGTATCCCCTATCTTGATACGCGCGACTTTGAAAAAGACATTCCACTAGTTACAAGCATGCTCGGAAAAGAGCAGATGCACAAGGATTTCATTATTCCGCTCAAAGAAGGCGATGAAGTCAATCCTTACTTTTTCATGGTAACAAGCCAAACGCCAAGCAGTACGATTGATAAGCTTACCGACGATTACGACAGCAAGGGCCTCAGAACCGTATTCTATTTGATTTCTAATTCCGCATATCAGGTATTTATGCTTCGTCATGATCCGCCAATGCAGGTCCATTATGACGATATTGAAATTGCTTCCGAGGGCGATAGCGAGACGATTCATCAGGTTTCAAAGACGCTCGATAGTGTTTCGACTGACAAAGTTTTCGATTACCTACTCGACCAGGCAGATAAGCTCGGCTCGAGCGATATTCACATTGAAAACATGCGCGACGTGATTCGCATTCGTATGCGCGTTGACGGTATTCTCCACCCAGTTGCAGAAATTAGCCGCGATAAATATCGCATCTTCATGGGCGAGCTAAGTTCCCGCGCCAATGTTTCGACGGCAAGCAATAAGCCTCAATCCGGCCATATGCAGATGGAAATTCATCGCGATGGCGCTTCGCATATCTTGAATATTCGCGTCGAGATGGTGCCGACCATGTATGGCCACGATGCGGTTCTGCGTCTCTTTAACTTTGATGAGAGTTTATTGAACCTTGATTTGCTCGGTATCACAGAAGAAGAGCGCGGTAAGATCGAAGAAGTAATTTCGCATCCGCGCGGCCTTGTCTTGATGGTTGGTCCGACTGGTTCTGGTAAATCTACGACCCTTTATTCGATTCTAAACGCCCTTAATACTACTGAGCGAAAAATCATTACGCTTGAGGACCCGATCGAGTACGGAATTCCAGGCATTTCACAGATTCCGATTTTCACCAACGACGGCGGCTCGTTCGCCGAAGGCTTACGCAGTGTTCTTCGTCTCGACCCAGACGTCGTGATGGTTGGCGAGATTCGCGATGGCGATACGGCGCGTACAGCGATCCAGGCTTCGATTACTGGCCACTTAGTCTTGTCGTCCTTCCATGCTAATTCCACATCTGCGGCATTCTCGCGTATGATCGATTTGATTGGTGTAAACCCAATCTTCTCATCATCGGTACGCCTTTTGATCGCGCAGCGATTGGTGCGCCGCCTCGATAAGAACAAAGAGGCTTATCATCCGGACGAAAGCACAGCCCGTTATATTCGCAAAGTACTCGAGGGGCTAGATTTGAGTGAATATGATTTCGATTTAAACAATATTACGCTCTGGCGAGAAAAGCCTTCCGAGGATAGTCCGTTCGGCTTTAATGGTCGCACTGCCATCATGGAGCAGCTTGTAGTAACAGAGCCAATCCAAAGATTTGTTCGCGGCGACGTGCGCGATATTAATACAAACGCAATCGAAGCGACCGCCCGCGAAGAAGGCATGCTTACGCTCGAACAAAAAGGCGTCCTCGCTGCGCTACGTGGCGATACGACAATTGATGAGATCGGGCGCGTAATCTAGTTTCCTCAACAGGGGCGATGATTGACTTTTTGATGCAAGTGTTGTATAATTATAGTATGTGCTACCTTTGGTAGCCAGGTTTTTTATCAATATCATTTTTAAGGGAGGGTAAAAAATGAGAATGAATTTTTCCATGCAAAGTCACTACAATAACAGAAGTGACGATATTGAGCTTTTAGCGACGCTCTGCGAGCGCACATTGAAGAGGATCGTAAGCGAGACTCCTATGCTTAACGGACCTAATGATATCTCAATTGCTACTCGCGTAGATATCTTTACCTTTATCGAGGGAAGAACGGATTTCGATTTCTACTATTACTGCACAATGAACTACCGTAGCGAAGAAAAATTCAGCCAGGATGGCGCCGTGTTGCCTTTCTCTATTCGAAAGCTTGGAAAGCTGAGCGACGATGGCGAGCTGAAGGAATACTGCTCGGACGGCGACTACAGAGTTGCAATTCAGGTTTCCGTTAGGGGCCCTGGAGGAGCAGAAATGG
Source organism: uncultured Candidatus Saccharibacteria bacterium (assembly GCA_946411935.1). Lineage (GTDB taxonomy): Bacteria > Patescibacteriota > Saccharimonadia > Saccharimonadales > Saccharimonadaceae > UBA2834. The sequence goes on from CAMKFS010000037.1 coordinate 5,933, forward strand.
TGGAAGTAGAAAAGCGAGTTCGAGAGCAATTCAAAAAAGTTCTTCATATCGCAATGATAGACACGGATTTCATTATGGCTTATGGGAGGTGAAAAAATGGAAGGAAGAGTGTTTTTTAGTTGCATAGAAGGTAAACGCGACAAAGAGCTGTTCGAGGTTATAAAGAATGCCGCAATACGTGCATTTGCCCCATTTGCAGGCAAGAGTATTCGTCGCCGACTTACCGTCACATTGGGTAGCGGCTACATGGTTTGCTTATCAAACGACAAAGATAGGCTTATAACCAGCTTGGCAGATATTACTAATGAGGACTCAATATATCGCCGTTGGAGTCAGTTAGGTATTATTGAGATTAGTCCAGCAAACGACGGCATAATAACTTACTCAGACCATTATTCGGGCGTAAGCTTTGAAGCCTGTCGCTCAAACGGAGGAATCGATTGGACTGATAGAGACAATAGTCTCGAGCTTGAGTTTATTAAGTGTTTGAAAGAAGCTTTTACTGTTTCAAAGAAATATTGCATAGGATAAAGAAATAAAAAAGAAGCCCCAATTACGAGGCTTCTTTTTCATGTTTTTACTCAGTAACGCCGAGCTCGATGCGCTTGAATTGCTTGACGGTGATGTTTTCGCCGGTCTTCGCAATTGCTTCCTTAATGAATTGCTCAACAGTCTTAGAATCATCGAGGATGTAAGGCTGATTCATGAGAACCTTGTCAGCAAATGCTTTCTTGACCTGACCTTCAATAATCTGATCCTTCATCTTTTCTGGACCCTTGAAGTTGGCTTCAAACTCTTCGATTTTAGCCTTCTTGTCTGCTTCTGGAATATCTGCTTCAGAAACGTAGAGTGGGTTCATCGAAGCGATCTGCATTGCGATCTGGTGTGCGAGAGTCTTGAATTCATCGGTCTTAGCGACGAAGCTAGTCTCACAGTTAACTTCTACGATTGCACCGAGGCGACCATCGTGAATATAAGCATCAATAACTCCTTCGCGAGTCTCGCGGTCACCGCGCTTCTCTGCCTTAGTGAGGCCTTTTTCGCGCATAGCCTTGAGGGCTTTGTCGAAATCGCCGTCTGCTTCAACGAGAGCTTTCTTTGCATCAGTAAGACCCACACCGGAGAGCTCTTTGAGTTTTTTAATTGATTCAATGGTAATTTCCGCCATTTTATAGCTCCTTTTTACTAATTATTTTGCAATTTTAGCTTTGCCTTCTTTGATAGCAGCGGCAAAGTAATCGAGAATAAGTTTGACAGACTTGATAGCGTCGTCGTTAGCTGGGATAGCGTAATCGACCTCGCTTGGGTCAGTATTCGTATCGCAGATTGCGAAGACTGGAATGTTAAGAGTCTTAGCTTCCTTGATAGCATTCTTGTCCTGAATCATATCAGTAACAATGACTGCAACTGGCTGCTCTGCCATATCTTTGATGCCGCCGTAGCGTTCATTCAAAGTATCAATTTCTTCCTGGAAACGCTGAACCTCGAGCTTATTGTAGCGCTTCTCGAGTTCACCAGAAGCCATACGGCGCTCAAGATCTTTGAGCTTGCGAATCTGCTTAGTAACGGTTTCGACGTTAGTGAGCATGCCGCCAACCCAACGAACCGTAACATATGGCATGTCGACAGATTCAGCAACTTCTTTGACTGCGCCCTTGAGCTGCTTCTTTGTACCGACGAAGAGAATCTTCTTACCTTTAGCGGCAAGCTTAGTCATCTCTGGCAAAGCCTCGTCGAGAGCTTCGACGGTCTTTTCAAGGTTGATAATATGAGCGCCTTCGCGCTTGCTGTGGATGTATGGAGCCATCTTTGGGTGCCAGCGGCTGG
>CAMKFS010000038.1 GCA_946411935.1 uncultured Candidatus Saccharibacteria bacterium
TGCTATCATATATATCATATACATTACTTCAAAGATAACCACCAACACCGAAGGTGGTTATTTTTGTGTTAGAATATAAAAATGGAATTATTTATTATTATTTTATCATCGGCGATTTTTGCCGAAACGAGCCTTCTGGTCGCGCGCGATCTATCGCGCAAGGGGCGCCCAGCAAAGAATGCTCGTCGCAAAGTATTTGTAGATACATCAACTTTAATGGATGGCCGTATTTTATCGGTCGCGAAGGCTGGCTTTCTTGGCGATGAGGTCTTGATCCCGCGTTCCGTGATTCGCGAACTTCAGCTCCTTGCAGATGGCAATGATAGCGAGAAGCGTACGCGTGCGCGTTTTGGTTTGGATATTGTAAATGAGCTCGAGCGAGTAGAACTATCGAGCGTTGAAATTTATCCAGACGAAGGGGACCGCGTGAAGGTTGATGAGCGCCTACTGGAACTCGCAAAGGCAAATCGCGGCATCATATTGACGAACGACTTTAATCTTGCGAAAGTTGCTGCCGCAGAGCATGTTGATGCAATTAATATCAACGATCTTGCCCAAGGGCTTCGTAGCGAATATTTGCCTGGCGACAAATTGGATGTCAAAATTACGGCAGTTGGCGCTAATCCACGTCAGGGCATTGCGCACTTATCAGACGGCACGATGGTTGTCGTCGATGATGCCGAGCGTTACGCTGGCAAAAATCAGACGGTCACGATTGAGTTTGTGCGTTATCTCCAGACTGCGGCCGGTAAAATGATGTTTGCAAAACTTGCAACACCGAAAGTCGCCAAACGCCAAAACAAAAAAGCTTCAACGCATCGTCGTACAAAGAAATAAAATAATCCCCCGCGAAGGGGGATTATTTTATTTACTCCAGTTTGCTGTAGTAGAGTAGCCGCCCGTATCTGTTACATGAACGGAAGCACTTGTTGGCTCGGTATTACTTACGTAAGTAATGGTACCGCTAGCACTAATTTCGCCGCTCTTAACGTTAGTGCCGTTTACGGTCAAAGTGTAATTTTGGAGATAGTAGCGTCCATTCGAAATTGCGGCCGATACAGTCCAAGTTCCGTCAGAATTCTCAGTTACGCTGACATTGGCATTTGGTTTTGCGTCGCCACACTGATGGACGTCGTCTTCATTCTCGGTATCGTAACCGCCGGCGTAGAAGACTTCTTTGCCAGTCATTGGATCAATCATCTTCGAAACGTCGACTTCGATACGAGTCTCTTCAGGAGTACAATCGGTTGCTTTCTTCTTGGAGACTGAATCGAAAGTCATCTTCTCGTTTGTGATACCGGAAGATTTAGCCTTGTTGTACCAGCTTGGCCAGATGTCGTTCTTGCCATTGACGCTCATATGCTGCATACCAGATGGCTCTTTGATTCTGTCGCCAGACTTCCACTTACCATCCTTGCCATATACTTCTTCATGAACACGATCGATATAATTGGCACTAATGCGGAAGGCGACGTCGTGGTTGCCGCTCGAGAGTGCGCGACCATCGTGGTTGCCGTTCCAGATTGCTGTCGCTATGACAGGAGAGTATGAAAGCAGCCAGGAATCCTTCGCCTTGCCGCCACCGTTATCGGTAGTACCGGTCTTAGCTGCAAACCAGGTCTTATTACTATAGAAACCTGCGCGATTATATAAGCTACCGAAGGTGAAGCGACGTGAATTGATATCGGATAGAATATCAGTAACCATGTAAGCTACCTGCTCATCAACGGCACGTTCGCCTTCAGAATCGCTCCAGGATTCGATTACATCGCCAGTAGCATTCTTGATTTCGAGAATATAAGCAAGCTCCTTATAGACGCCACCACGTGCAAGTGTTGCGTAGGCGTTGGCGTGCTCGACTGGGCGTACGCCACAACCGCCACCAATACCCATTGATAAGCCAGCGGTCTCGCCGTTCATACAGTAGGATAGATCGCCGAGCTTATGTGCGACTTCGAGGCTATTTTCGATTCCATTAATATAGAGCGCTTTTACAGCCGGAATGTTTAGCGAGCCCGCGAGAGCTTGGCGAATCGTAACGTTGCCATAGAATTGGTTAGATGCGTTGCGGAGACGGCACTTGCCGGAGTTGCCACCACAATATAGTCTATCGATATTCTCGTCGCGAAGAACGGTGCCTGGGGCGTAGTTTACGCCATCGCGCTGAACGAATAGTGGCGCGTAATCAAGGATTGGCTTAATCGACGAAGCTGGCTCAAGTAAGGAAGTCGCGGCGTTAACCTGACCATAGCCAGGTTTGTTCCAGTCGTAACTACCAACCATCGCGATAACTTGCGCAGTTTCGACATCAACCGAAACGAGTGTTGCATTGTCGGAGCCGTTGGAGCGGAAAATCTTCGAACCCTCCGCAACGGCCTGTTCGCCAATCTGCTGTGCGCGATAATCGAGCGTAGTCTTAATCGTAAAGCCGCCTTCGCGCATCGTCTTGATGCCGTATTTTGCTTCAAGCTGAGATTTGACTTCGAGCACAAACCAAGGTGCCTTCATGCCGGCATACTGGTCAGCTTCTGGTTTAATCTTGGCAAGAATATCAATCGCCTTCGTTTCTTCGGCTTGTTCTTTTGTAATGTAGCCCATATCGACCATTGCATCGAGAACGTACTTTTGACGTGCAATTAAATCTTTATGATACTGCGTATTGTATGGGTTAAAGCGGCCAGGGTTATTTGGAATTGCTGCAAGTAATGAAGATTCGGCCAAATCGAGATCCTTCGCGCTCTTGCCGAAGTAAGTCTGCGCGGCAGATTCGATGCCATTGCGACGACCGCCGTATGGCGACTCATTCAAATAGAGTGTAATAATCTGCTCTTTGTCATACATCTTCTCGACTTCGATCGCAAGAATTGCTTCCTTGATCTTACGAGGAATACCGCCAATGCCGCGGTCTTGCGCCTCTTCAGAGAAATAGACCTGCTTGATTAACTGCTGAGTCAAAGTCGAACCACCCTGTACTTGTTTGCCGGAAAGTGTACTGAACGCCGCACGGACAAGCGCACCGAAATCGATACCGATATGATTATAGAAATTTCTATCCTCGGCCGCGACAGTTGCTTGGCGCATATAGGTTGAAATATCGCCGCCGTCAACGACTAGACGATAATCGCCATTGCCTTTATCTTCCCAAAGTACTTCGCCATTACGGTCGAGATAGACATTGACGGTATCTTGGACACGATTGGCGAGCTCTTCTGGATCAATCTCAGATAAATCTTTCTTAAAGTAAAGGAAGAGGCCACCGATGCCGATAATAATAATAAGAATAAGGGCGACAAAAATCTTCAATAAACGAATCTGGTTTTCTTTCGAGAACCACCACTTGAAGAAGCGGTCAGGTCGCAATCTTGCGAGAAAACGCAAAAATGGATTCTTCGGTAATTTTGCTAGCTCCTCAGCCTTTTTACGTGCGCGCTGATCTTGCTTAACGCGGCGCTTGTAGGCGAGGTTCGAATATAAGCTCATGCCATTTTTTGAGCTGCCACGCTGTTTGCGGGCGGCCTTGTCGGCCTTTTTGGACTCAACTTTTTTGGACACAGCTTTCTTAATCTTGTTCGCAGTATTCTTCATTGCCATAATTATATCTATTATACACTACCAGCCTGAATTAGTCAGGTAATTAGCATAAGCTCATAACTAGCGTGGGGTATAATATATAAGATATGAACAAAGTAGATTTTGTGAAAAAATTGGACAGCTTAGGATTAGATAAAAATTGTTATCGTATTATCGCGGGCGGATCGCTATTATTATATGGCTTAAAAGAAGAGACGGAAGATATAGATATTAAAATACGTCCAGACTATTTCGACGAGTTGAATGGCCGTTTCAATTTCAGAAAATCGCCAAAAGAAGAATATTTATACGAAATTAGCGATGATGTAGAAGTGGCTGTTTTAGATTATGACGATAAAGATACAGTGATCGTAGATGGATATCCGGTCGAATCGCTTGAACTTCTGCTAGATTGGATGATTGATCGTAACCGGCCAAAGGATCAAGAAAAAATCAAAATCCTCAAAGCGTATTTAGGCAAATAACTATCTTTGCTTACCGTCCGAAGCTATAGATAAAAGTAATTTTGATGGTATAATATATCTATTATGAGCCACTATGATCCACTAAAAATTGAAGAAAAATGGCAGAAGCGTTGGGAAGAAGAGAAACCTTTTGCCGCCAAAGATAACGACAAACGTCCAAAAATGTTCATCGCCGAGATGTTTCCATATCCGTCTGGCGCCGGCCTTCATGTTGGCCATGTCCGCAACTTTAGTATTGTCGACTGCCTTGCTCGCTTCTATGCGCAGCAGGAGATGAATGTACTTCGTCCATTTGGCTACGATACCTTTGGTCTTCCAGCCGAGAACTATGCAATTAAGACTGGCACTCCTCCAGAGGAGACGACGAAGACTAATATTGACAACTTCCGCAAGCAGGCTAAACGTCTTGGCTATGCGATTGATTGGGATCGCGAAATAAACACCTCCGACCCAGCATATTACAAGTGGACTCAGTGGTGCTTCCTTCAGCTTTTTAAGAAGGGGCTAGCTTATCAGGCAGAGAATTATCAGTGGTGGTGTCCAGTCGATCAGACCGTGCTTGCAAACGAGCAAGTCGAGAACGGTTGTTGCTGGCGCTGTGGTCACGAAGTTGAAAAGAAGAAAATGAAGCAATGGTTCTTCAAGATTACTGCCTATGCTGATGAATTACTCGACGAAATTGATTCGCTTGATTGGCCGGACAAGATTAAGACCATGCAGAAAAACTGGATTGGTCGTAGCGAAGGTGCTGAGATTGATTTTGAAATTAAAGGACACAAGGAAACCGTTCGTGTCTTTACGACTCGCCCAGATACGCTCTTTGGCGCGACTTTCCTTGTGCTCGCTCCTGAGCATCCGTTGATTACAAAGATTACGTCCGAAGATGCACGCAAAGCGATGACGCAGTATTGCAAGGATGCTATCAAGAAATCCGAAATTGAACGTCAAGAAAACAAGGAAAAGACTGGTGTCTTCACTGGCGCTTATGCCGTAAACCCAGTTAACGGCAAGGAGATGCCGATCTGGGTAGCTGACTATGTTTTGAGCGGTTACGGCACCGGCGCAATTATGGCTGTTCCGGCTCATGATGAGCGCGACTATGAATTCGCCGAGAAATTTGATCTTCCGATTGTCCAGGTTATTGAGAAACCAGAAGATATCGATGATGATTCAAAGTGCTATCATGGTGAAGGCAAGATGATTAATTCCGCTCAGTTTGACGGCATCGACAGCTCTGATGCGCGCGACGGGATTATCGATTGGCTCGAGACTCAAAAGATTGGCAAAAAGAAAGTCACCTATCGCATGCGCGATTGGCTAATTTCGCGTCAGCGCTACTGGGGCTGCCCAATTCCAATCGCTTATGATAAGAATGGTAAGGCTCATGCAATTCCGGAAGATCAACTACCGGTTCTGTTACCAAAGATCGATGATTACAAGCCAGATTCTAGTGGCCGCAGCGCGCTCGCAAAGTCTGAAGAATTCATGAAGGTTACGATCGACGGCGAAGAGATGACTCGTGAAACCGACACGCTTGATGGCTATGCCTGCTCGAGTTGGTATCTCTGGCGCTATACCGATCCGCATAACAATAAAGAGGCTTGGAATAAAGACAAGGTTAACTATTGGGCGCCAACTGATGTTTATTGTGGCGGCGACCATGCTGTTGCGCACTTGCTCTACGTCCGCTTCTGGTGTAAGTTCTTTGCCGATGAAGGCTATTTGGATTTCCGTGAGCCGGTTAAAAAGCTGCTTTATAACGGCTACATCAATGCGCCTGACGGCAAGAAAATGTCGAAGTCAAAGGGGAATGTTATTGATCCGCTCGACGTAATCAATTCTGGCTACGGCGCTGATACGCTCCGTACTTATGAGCTCTTCATTGGCCCATATGACCAAGATGCGGCCTGGAGTACTGAGGCGATTGGCGGCGTCTATCGCTTCCTTAACCGTTGCTGGACGCTCGTCTTTGATAAAAAGGCACTCGAAGAATCTGCGACAACAGTTGCTCGCCACAAGACAATTAAGAAAGTTACCGAAGACATTCATCGCAATAACTTCAATACTGCAGTTGCGGCAATGATGGAGTTTGTGAACGAGCTCTACAAGACTGGCGCTGCGAAGGATGATCTGATCGCGCTCGCAAAGTTACTTAAACCATTTGCGCCGCATCTGGCTTGCGAGATGCTCGAGGAGCTCGGTTCTGACGATGTCTGGCCAAAGTGGGACAACAATCTCCTCGTTGATGAAACCATTGAGATGATTGTCCAGGTTAATGGCAAGCTTCGTGCGAAAATTCAGATTCCTGCCGAAGATGCTAAGGATAAGGCGAAGCTTGAAGAATATGCGATGAGCGACGAAAAAATCAAGGCTCTAACTGGCGATAAGGAGATTGTTAAGACGATCGTTGTGCCTCAAGGTAAACTCGTGAATATCGTTGTTAAGTAGCCTACTATTGACAAAAATGGCACTTTTATGATATAATATAAGTTATTAAGTTGTTAATCTAAAAAGCCGCCAAGATAGGCGGTTTTTTGGTGGTAATCAATCTGCGCTATTTCGCGGAGCGCGCTTGATTAGTTTTGCATGTAATACAACGCGCTCTTCGCTACTATAACAGGTTGAGAGCGTAAGAATTCGATCTTCGCCAG
>CAMKFS010000039.1 GCA_946411935.1 uncultured Candidatus Saccharibacteria bacterium
AGATGATGATTGCGGCAGCGGACTGACGCTTACCGGCTACGTAGCTACGCATTCGAATAATGCAAATATACTAATAGGTCAAATCAGAGATAAAAAGGTTAATCTTAGTAGGGAAATTGCCGTAAATATCCATGAACTAAATAAAGAACAGGCAGATAAATAAAATGAATAATAAAGTAAAAATAATTCTAGCTATCATAGTCGCCGGAATAGGAGTCCTCTTTACTTCTGGCGATGCGCATGCCGGTGCTGGTCTAGATTCGGTCGCAAAACAGGCACAGGTGCAGGGGGCGTATAAGTGCTATAAAGACTATAAGCTTGGTGATGGAAAAAATGCTAAGATAAACAAATATAATCCATATATTAATGGAGGAGAAGATACGAATCAGGTGGCTAGCGAACTGGAGACCTTTTCGACATTCCGCCAAATTGCTCCATTCCCGTATTCTGGAGCGAAGGTAGTGCTTCCAAATGACCTTACTGATGAAAAGAATGGGAATCACAACAATAAAACGAACTGCTCGCATCTACTTAATGGTAAAGACGACCTTATTGGTGATGATGGCGATGGTTTTACGTCGTCTATTTATGCCCGTTTCGGAAAAACGGAGCCATCCACTTCTGCGAGCAAAGCCGTAGACTTAATGAAGAGTGTAGGCTATGAGCCAAAAACCGACTCTAGTACTCCTGCTGGTACGGTGATTGATTCATCATGTATTCATATTGGATACAAGTATGTCACTGAATTAATTTCTGACTCTTCATACGTGAAAGACGATTCGTATAGTGATATGGATGAGTATATATATTATTCGAAAAAGATATGCCCAGAAGTTGATAGTAATGGTTATTTGACTGAAATAACTGAAACGGAAGAAACAGACACAGCTAAGTTTCCGAATAGAGGTACTAGCAAAACTGGCATGCTGCCTATATTAAGAATACCATCGGATGTGTTGGCATTGAATCTTCAAGATGGTAGCGGCACGTCTTCCCCATGCTATCTCCCAATGGTAAATGATGAATGTAGCGAAAATAATAAGGTTAGCTATCTAAGCGAGAAAATATTGTGGTCGGATGCGGTCGCTAAACTTGAGGCATTTGCCGCTGGTGTTAATGCGGATACTGCGTATATAGCTGGAGGGATCTTTGGAGGGCATAAGGATGAGCGCATCACTAGAATTAGGTCAGTTATCATCGTCAAAGATGGAGCCGGGGACGCTGAGGGACCTGTGCCGTCTGACTGGCAAATAATGGACCGAAAGACGGCATCAGAGAATATTGTAAAATATCTTGGCTATTCTATGGACAAGAATGCGAAAAATAGCGTAAGAGTAGATGAATCTCATCGTGTTCTGTTGTATCAGTATTATATTACCGGAGTGGCAAAATTCCAGGTAAAGTGTGGCGATGATGCGGGGTCGGACCATTCGGCGCATACGGAGGTGCAATGGTTCCAGACTACTGATAAGCGAGAACAATGCTGGATTACTGGCGGCAGTGTGAAAGACAATAAAGGTAAATATGCACTGATCGGAGATATTGGTGCAGTGGATGACACTGCGGGCATGTTCTATAAATTCGGATCTTTGTCTGAAATAGTCGATAAATTAAACAAAATCGACATAGATAAACTCAAAGGGGTAGACGAAGAGGAGCTTGTCGATGTGATGCTAATGGCGACAGCTACGGATGAAGAGTCTACGGCGAATTACGATTGTTACTCGCGCGCTGAATCTCTAGGTTGGGTACTCTGTCCAATTATTGATAACCTTGGTGATTACGTACAGAATACTTACGAGCAACATATTACTAACTTCCTCGTTCTTGACGCTGGTCTCTTTAAAGAAGAAGGCACTGTCATTGCTTGGCGTAATTTTCAAAATATCGCGAACGTCATTTTTGTAATAATATTCCTCTTTGTTATTCTCTCCCAGCTTACTGGCTTTGGCATCGATAATTATGGCATCAAGAAAATCTTGCCAAAATTAATTATTGGAGCGATCTTAATAAACTTATCCTACATTATTTGTCAGCTAGCAATTGATGTCGCGAATATTGTTGGTTATGGCATTGGTTGGATATTTGAGCATGTCGGTACGCAAGTTTCCGAGTTGTCGATTTCCGAAGCGCCAAGTAGTCATAGTACGGCAGGGGCGACTGTCTTAATTGTTATAATTGTAAGCGTTCTTGTTGCTGGCGCAGTTTTGGCAATTGGTCCGGCAGTCTTGGTTCCTGTGTTCTTGGGTCTCATCGCAATTGCGATCGCAATTCTCTCCTGCTTCGTGATTCTCGCCGTAAGGAAAGCGCTAGCGGTGGTGCTTGTCGTGATTTCTCCAGTCGCCTTTGTGTGCTATATGCTACCGAACACGAGATCTATGTTCAATCGGTGGTTTAAAGCATTCCAAGGTGTGATTATTGCGTTCCCAGTTTGTAGCGCCATGATTTATGGCGGCCAGGCCGTAGCTCGCCTCATTATTAATGCTTCTGGCGGTACGACTGTGCCATTCATGCTTGCTCTTTCTGCGGCCGTCGTCAGCGTCATTCCGATGTACTTCATTCCGAAAGTTGTCTCGAAATCAATGGGCGCAATTTCGGCCGGCATCAATGGCGTAGCTAATCGTGCGCGTACTGCTGGCCAGAAGCGGTATCGTGAAAGTAATAGTGCTCAGGACCGCATGCTTCGGTCGCAACAGCTCCAGAATCGACGAGCAGCAGGCATTAATAGTAAGGGGAATCCTACGCTAAGACGAAAGCTTGGCAATAAGATTAACGATGGATTGAACGATAAACTTGGCGATAAGCGTTTTGTTGGCGGCATTGTGAAAGGGAGAACGAATGCTCGCAATCTTCGCCTTGCGAGAGCAAATCAGCGCTATGCGAACGATCTCTCGGAAAATGACAAGGCGGCTAGAATGACGGATTCCGCTAATCTCGAAAAGCAGATATTTAATAATAGCGTAAAGAACTATATGGATTCGGCTGAATTCGAGAGAGATTCGGGTAATAGTAATGTTGACACGATGTATGATGCAATGAAAAAAGCAGCAGAATCTGGTGATACTGTCAAAATGCGGGCTATGGGCAAGGCCTTAGCTGCCACCAAAGAAGGTAAAAAGAAGCTAATTGGGGGGATTAGAAATGAGGAAATTACGGGCAAATTATATCAAGAACTGTCTAAAGATTCTGGGATTCGCAGCGCTATTCACGAGAAGGATCAGTTCGTTGCTTCCGCTATGAATGATGCGGCGGCCGGTAAAAGTGAATCGTGGAGTAGTTGGAGTTCTGACGAATCTAAAATGCAAGGAGTTGCTAGCGGTCTCGATAAGAGCGACTTGTACTCTCAAGGATCAGACGCATTCAAGGATGCGCTCAGGCAAGTGGATTCGAAGGGCAACCATATTATTAGCGATGAACGCTTAGCTAGCGATATGGCTAATCCTAATATTGATATGGGGGACAAAGTTGGCATCCTCACGAATATGAGTGGCGCGGGTATCAGTGGCAGGAGCAATATTACGGCCAATAATCCAAACTCTGAAATGGTAGACGCCATCAACAAGATGACCGAGGCTTACAACAAGAACACGGAACAGCTAAAGGTCAACCATAACGATGTAGCAAATAATACTGGACATAATGCCCAGCAGGGCGGTGTTGGAAATGGCGCAACTGTTAATACTGGTGGATCTGGTGGCACCGTTGAACCGCACTCGCCATACAAGCTAAAATAAAAAATAGACTGCCGCCGGGCAGTCTATTTTGATTATTATTCTTCAGCGGAACGGATAACATTCTCAAATAGCATCGCCACTGTGAGTGGTCCGACGCCGCCAATTTTTGGCGTAATAGTTAAGTCATCTCGTTCGCGGACGTCCTCGGCGACATCGCCGACAATGACTCCTTTTTCGCTCGCGGTGCCAGCATCTACGACTACGGCTCCTTCTTTTATCATTTCGGAAGTAATTAGCCCAGGTACTCCAGTTGCCGTTACAATCACGTCGAAATCATGGAGTCGCATTAGATCGTCGCCACGATGAAACATCTCGACATTGTAGCCGCTTTCTTGCCACATTCTCAAAAGCGGTGCCCCGACTAATTTGCCGCGCCCGACAACCGCCAAGTGTAGAGCGGGGAGTTCGACGCCGTATCCAGTTAATAACCAATGGATCGCCATTGCTGTTGCCGTGTCGCGCTCGCCGCGTAGACCATCGACATCTTTCTTATTTGGAATTAAATTCAAGATATCCATATCACATTCAGCGAGCGGCAGCTGTACAATAATCCCGGAAACAGAATCATCGCGTGCTGCTTCGCGCACCATCTCTGCGGCAGTATCTGCCTTTAACTCTCGAACTTCGACATCGACATGAATGTCTGCGCCGTATTTTTCTTTTAAGGAAATATATTTTGAAATAACTGGACTATCATTGTCGTAAAAAATCACTAATTTTGGGAATTTTTTAATTGCGCGCAAATGGCGTACTTGATGTGCTTGGCGTTCTTTGATAAAGCCAGCTAGTTCTCGGCCATTTAATTCTTTCATTCGCCGAGCTCCATCGGTTCTTGTTCGAGAGTATAGCCAAACCTATCGTAAACGCGCTTAATAATCTCTTCGCGTGCCGCTGCTAAATCAGCATAATTTTGAGCCGACTCGTTAATCAAGACCAGAGAGGCCTTATCGGAGACTTTCATTCCATGAAAAACTTGGCCCTTAAGTCCGGCATTTTCAATTAGCCAGCCAGACGGAATTTTGCCGCCATCCCAGACTGGAATGCCTTTCGCTTCAGCGGCCTGAATTTCTTCAGGACTTGTCAAATATACATTCTTAAAGAAGCTCCCGCTGCTTGCGATTTCTGTCGGATCAGGTAGTTTTGATTCGCGGACAGCACGAACTGCTTTTCGGATTGTTTCTGGTGAATATTCGAGAATACCGTTATCTTCGAGATATTTTTGCAGACTGTTGTAAAATGGCGGCTTTAATTCGCCCCGTTTTAGCTCAACAATAATCTTTGTAATAAAATAACGACCAACATTTCTACCACTGTTGAAAATACTATGGCGATAGCTCAAGTCTAAATCAATCTTCATTAGCTCAACGTAGTCTTCGAGCATTGTATCGTAGGCACGCACTAAAACCAGTGTCTGGCTAATGTCCTGTCCATAAGCGCCGACATTTTGAACTGGTGCTGCGCCGACTGTACCAGGAATAGCGCTAAGCGCTTCCATGCCAGTGAAGCCTAATTTAGTCGAATACTGTACGAAATCATCGAGCAACTCACCGCTATTCGCGTATAGCTGAATGCGGTTATTTTCCTCGTCGGCAAATATGCCCATCCCTCGAATTTTATTTACAATTATCACGCCATTAAAACCGCCATCGCGGCCAATAATATTACTACCAGAACCGAGTACATACACGGGTAGACTATGTTTTGTGGCAAAAAGATACGCCTCTGGCACATCTTCTTCGCTCGTAACTTCTATAACATAACGGGCATTACCGCCTAGGCGCATTGTTGTAAGTTTTGATATTGGGATATTTTCGCTAATTTTCATTTTTGTCCAAGTTTTAAAATTGGTACACCCGACAGGATTCGAACCTGTGACACCTAGTTCCGAAGACTAGTGCTCTAATCCGCTGAGCTACGGGTGCATAAAAATATTATAACACTTTAAAGGAGATAACTGCCATTGGGCCGCCTCCGAAATTGGTACACCCGGCGGGAGTCGAACCCACGACACCTGGTACCGGAAACCAGTGCTCTATCCACTGAGCTACGGGTGCATGGAATAATTATATCACTGGCTTAGTTTTGTTATTCGAGTGATGCAAGAATCATTTCTGGCGTAATTGTAATTGATGCGCCGGAATTGGCTTCACCGCTAAGCAATGCGCGCGCAACGATATTTTCGACAGTCTTCGAAACAATTCTGCGCATTGGGCGTGCGCCGAGCTTTGGATCGTAACCGCGTTCGACGAGTAGACTTTTTGCGTCCGGTTCGAGCGTGACGGAAATTTTGCGTGGCTCGAGAGTCTTATTTGTACTTGCGATAATAAGATCAACAATCGAGAGAAGTGCTTCTTTGCTGAGTGGCTGGAATACACAAATTTCATCAAAACGGTTTAGGAATTCCGGCTTAAACTCGCCACCGGAGATCAAATCATTCGTTAGCTGTTCCTTTATTGATGAAGTGTCAAGGCCGCTATCGATATATTCGCGAATCTTATTTGCACCCGCGTTGCTAGTTGCGACGACAATTGTATCGCGGAAACTTACTTCACGGTTTTTAACATCGCGCAAAATACCTTCATCAAGTAGCTGTAGCAGAGTTGTAAGCACTAATGGATGCGCTTTTTCAATTTCGTCGAGCAAGACGACGGAGAATGGATGTTTCATAACTTGCGCAGTAAGGCTTAATTCGTCGACTGCGCCGTCAGCGATTAGGCGCGATACGTCATCGGCTGAAACGTATTCATTCA
>CAMKFS010000040.1 GCA_946411935.1 uncultured Candidatus Saccharibacteria bacterium
ACTCTTCATCACTCATCTGGAAAGTAATGTAGAGGTGGTAGTTAGCTTCGGAGTATTCGGTTGGGACGGATTCGCCAGCTTTGCCATCTACACTATAGCGGATTTCGCCAGCAGTGTTTACTTCACAGTTGAAGGTAACGGATTTGAGGAGGGAGAGAGTAGATTCGTTTTGAGCGAGGGTAGTCTTGTAGTAATACCAGCCATCGTTCTTTAGTTCCCATTTGTCGTCATTCTGGGTGTTTATTACAGCATAGTGTTTGTCTGTGCCTGAATCGTTCCAGGTGAGTGGTAAGTCAGTCGTTTCATGGTCGGTGATTGGAGTAGTGGTGTCTTTTGTACGCCAGTATTCATTGATCTTCATTCTTACATAGCGTGGAGTAGCGTTCTTGTTGGTCGCAATGGCGGTCTTATCTATTTCTTGGCATGGTTGCCAATCGTCTGGAGAATCGAAGGTTTCTACGAATTCTACAGTATCGTCTGCAAGATGGAAGAGATTATTGAAGAACATAGCATCTTGGTTGTAGGCAATGGTGCCTACAATAGCTAGAGTTAATACTGACATGCCTGCAATGGCGAGAGTTCGCTTCTTGAGCGAAAGAGATTTGAAACGCTTCATTTCGTAACCTTGTTTTTGACCTGTTTATTTTGCAAAATTGTTATGGTTATTTTATTATTTTTCGTCGATTTAGTCAAGGCGTGTCGAGTTATAGTAGTCGGCTCGTTAGGCGAAGAATTTGATACTTTTTATTCCTCGTTCTATAGTGATAGTTTTTTGCTTTTTGCCAAGTTGAAGAGTAATATCTTGCGGACTATCGGTAAGATTTACAAGGACGACTTCGTAGCCTTTGGCAGCCTTCCGCGCAATAGCTGCAACAGAGGTAGAGTCGAAGTCGCAACGGACAATTTCGCTTCCAGCCGGACAGAGTTTAGCGAAGTTTTTTAGCGCCTCATAGATAGGAGTAAGGATAAAATCATCCCCAGTTTCGTTCAGAATAATTGGGCTTTTGACATAATTACGACAATAGCTTGGCCCGCCATGATAATCCAATAGCATATTCCAGTCAATCCAAGCACTAGCACCGCAATTGATGTCATTCAATAATTCGCCGAGATAGAGCCGAGCATCGCGCGACCAATCTGGGCTATAAGACGAAAAGCCACAGCACATCTCGGAGCTTACGAGCAGTTTGTCAGGATATTTTTGGCGGACTCGCCACATCTGATCCGGATGCGTGCCGTCATACCAGTGAAAACAGAGACCGGCGGCCGGACTATTCGGAAGAAGTTTATCGGCGACCTTCGCGAGATGCTTTTTGTTGTGATCCCAAAGAAGGAGCGGAATACCGAGGCGCGAGAGCGTGCGGGAAAGTTTGCGCTGAGCGCGATAAGAATAGCAACAAGATTCCCAGATTTGGGTAGCGCGAGGCTCATTCTGTGGCGATAAATAGTCAACTTTTACCCCCTCGTCGGCGTAAGCATCACGCCATTTACAGAGGTAATCAGCGTAGCGCTCGTAACGCCAAGGTTTCAAAAAGCCACCATGTCGCTGCATAGGAGGCCATTTAAGGCACTTTGGCGGCGACCAAGGTGTTGCGACGATTTTAAGCCGCTTACGCTTTAGAGCGCATTTTAGCAGGGGTAGGAGCCATTTTTGGTCATGCTCGATAGAAAAATCGCTCAAATCAGCCTTTTTGGTATATTCATAGGATTTGAGACAAAAATCGTTGCTACCGATAGAAATGCGCGCCCAGCGGTAATCTAGACCGTCTTTGCTATAATAAGCGTCGAGAAATCGGCGCTGTTTTTCTGGCGATAATTTCGCAAAATTATAGGCGGTCGCCTCGGTTAAGGCGCCGCCCATTCCCTGCCAAACGCCTAGCTCTAGATCGGTTCTGACAGTTATTTTAATACTCATTTTATTCGACGGACTCGATTTCGCCATTTTTTAGGTGAAGAATGCGCTGGTTGCGGCTACCGCGGAATTTGAGCGTTAAATCGCGTTGGCTCTGAATAAATGGGCCATCAATTAGAGCGTCGAGCTCTTTAATAAACTCCCATTCAATACCGTCGCGCGGGATACGTTCATAGACAAGGCCCGTGAAAGACCAGACATTCCAGCCGAGCTCTTCGTGGCAGAATTTTGCAATTTCAAGGAGGGCTTTGCATTGAAGCATTGGCTCACCACCGCAGAAAGTGATGCCGCTCTGCCCTTTGAGTTTGCGAAGTTCTTCTTTGACCTTTTCGACTGAAACGGTAGCACCGACGGTTGGATCTTCTGTCCAGGTCTCAGGATTCTGGCAGCCAGGACAATGCTGGCGGCAACCCTGAGTCCAGAGAACAGCGCGAAGACCGGGGCCATTCACAATAGAGTCGCGCTCGAGGTCGCCGGATAGGCGAATATAGCCATCCGGGACGTCGAGTTGAGGACGACAGAGAGAAATTTGTAGTTCGCCAGTCCTGTCGCCATCTGCTGGTTTACGGGTCTTTGAAACGGTGTTTGGATCTAAATCTTCTTTGGCAGGCATTAAGCTTTACCGACTGCTTTCTTGGCGCTAGCTTTCTTTTGCTCGCGCTTTACCTTGGTGTCGACATCAAATTGACCAACCTTGACATCGTGCTTGACGCGGGCAGCTTCCTCGGCTTTTTTACCATCATTCCAGCGCTCAAGTGAGCCGACGAGGTAGCCAGTGATGCGGCGGAGGCGCTCGAAGCCGAATTCGCCATCACATTCGCGGCGGCCACAGCCTGGACAGACATCGCCTTCGATGATACCAGAGAAGCCGCAGACTGGATCGCGATCAACTGGGTGGTTGACGGAGCCGTAGCCAATACCGGCTTCCTTCATATGACGAATAACTGCTTCGAAGGCTTCAATATTCTCTGACGGGTCGCCATCCATCTCAATATAGGTGATGTGGCCTGCATTACAGAGTGCATGATATGGTGCTTCAATATCGATCTTCTCAAAGGCGGAAATTGGATAGTAGACAGGTACGTGGAAGGAATTGGTATAGAAATCGCGATCAGTAACACCTGGAATTACGCCATATTCTTTGCGGTCAAACTTCGTGAAGCGACCAGCGAGACCTTCGGCTGGAGTAGCAAGAAGTGAGAAGTTAAGGTGATGCTCTTTAGTAAGTTCATCGCAGCGGTCGCGCATGTGACCGACGATGTCGAGGCCGATCTCCTGTGCTTCGGCAGATTCACCGTGATGCTTGCCGATCATTGCAACAAGCGTTTCGGCAAGGCCGATGAAGCCGATAGAAAGCGTACCATGCTTGATAACATCACGAAGCTTGTCGTTTGGACCGAGCTTTTCGCTGCCGACCCAGTTACCCTGACCCATAAGGAATGGGAAGTTCTTGACCTTTTGGTTGCCCTGGAATTCGAAGCGTTGGAGAAGCTGGTCCGCAATGAGATCAATCTTCTCATCGAGCTCTTGATAGAAAGCGTCCCAATCTGGTTTCTTGCGGTCGCCAGTGCAGATACCGTGCTTAATACCGATGCGAACAAGATTCAAAGTAGTGAAGGAACAGTTACCGCGACCAGAGACATGGCCATCGGTCTCCTTGAAGCAAGAGCCAAAGACGCGCGTGCGGCAGCCCATGGTTGCAATCTCAGTATCTGGGTCGCCTGGCTTGTAGTACTGGAGATTGAATGGCGCATCGATAAAGGTGAAGTTCGGGAAGAGGCGCTTGGAGCTGACTTCCATACTGCGCTTAAAGAGATCGTAGTTTGGATCGCCCGGGTTGTAGTTAATCCCCTCTTTGACCTTGAAGATAGAAATTGGGAAGATCGGCGTTTCGTGATGGCCAAGACCGTTCATAGTTGCCTCGAGAAGCATCTTGGAGACGAGGCGACCTTCTGGAGAAGTATCGGTACCGAAGTTAATGCTCGTAAATGGAACCTGAGCGCCAGCACGGCTGTGCATAGTATTGAGGTTATGAACGAAGCCTTCCATTGCCTGGAGAGTTTGATGTTCGGTGTCTTCGTTTGCCTCTTTGACGACGGCTTCTGGAAGCTTCTTGAGGAGCTTCTTGTCATCGCCATAGCAAACCTTGTCGTCGACCTTGAACTTGAGTTCTTTGCCGGTGAATTCTTCATATTTCTCGATGTTGCTCTTGAGGCTCTTGCGGAAAGTCTTGTCGACAGATGGAGCAAGTGCGTAGTCGAAGTTTGGAATGGACTGACCGCCATGCTGTTCGTTCTGGTTGGCCTGGAGGATAATGGCAGCAAGAGCAGCGGCAGTGCCGATGGAATTTGGCGTACGAAGGAAACCGTGACCGGTGTTGAAGCCGTTCTTGAACATCTTAAGAACATCAGTCTGGCAGCAGGTAAGCGTACCAGTAGCCATAAAGTCAAGATCGTGAATATGAATATCGCCGTGATCATGAGCATAGGTAAATTCAGGCTTAAGAAGACAAATCTTTGCGTATTCCTTGGAACCCTCAGCGCCGAACTGAAGCATCTTGCCCATTGCAGAGTCGCCATCGACATTTGCATTGCTGCGCTTTACATCGGAATCTTCCTCAGCGTCAAGCTTGGAAATGGCGTTATATGTCTGCATGAGCTTAGACTTTGCGGCGCGCTTGCGGCTACGCTCGGCACGATATTCGATGTAAGCCTTGGCGGTGCGCTTGAAGGCTGATTCCATAAGGACCTCTTCGACGATGTCCTGGATTTGCTCGACGGTCGGGATGCGAGTTTTAATCTTCTCGCCGGCGACGCGGACGACTTTATCAGAAATGTTCTGAGCGCGGTCATATCCGAATTCACCAGTAGCAGCACCAGCCTTGGCAATAGCCTCGGTAATCTTGTCCTGTTTAAAAGAAGCGACCTTACCGTCGCGTTTGCGTACAGATTTGAACATTGTATTTACCTCCAGAAATGTTCTTTTCGTCAATTTTCTTTATGCTTAACACTATATTTAGTGTTTTATGTCATAATGTTAACGCTATATGTAGGGATTTGTCCATATAGGTTGTAAAAAAAACAATGATTACAGATTAAAAATTTTGGGTCAAATACGCTATATATAGTGCTTATGCGTGAAATGAAACACTATTTTGCGTGAAAACGTCCATCGAACGATAGTGTGATACAATTGGTGGTATATCCGAGGGAGGGGATAAGATTGTTCTTTTAGGAGGTGATTGCATGAGCAAGAAAATCAAGGTCAAAAAAGTCCCGATAAAACTGCTACGCAAGAACGCAATCATGCCAAAATATGCAGATTTATATGCGGCCGGTTGTGATTTTTATGCGGCGATAGATGAACCCGTTATTGTAGAGCCAGGTAAGCCTGTAGAGATTCCATTCGGAATCGCACTCGAAACTCCGCCTGGATACAAGTTGACTATTTGGAGCCGTAGTGGGCTATTTCGTAAACATTTTATAACAGTTTACTATGGCCTGATCGATAGTAATTATCGTGGCGAATTGAGTGTGTTTCTGATTAATAATGGCAACGAACCATACACAGTTAATCCTGGCGATCGCGTGGCTCAGGGAGTGTTCGAGCGTTATATTAGAGCAGATTTCGTTAAGAAAAAGAAGCTATCCAAAACAAAACGTGGCAAGAACGGCTTCGGCAGTACTGGTCAATAGCAGAGTTACACTCTTTATACTATCCTCCTTTGCCCTCTCGTCGATATTTGGCGAGGGGGTATTTTTATGGTAGAATTGTAGTGCTGGAGGGGTGGCCGAGTGGTTGATGGCACTGGTCTTGAAAACCAGCAGGTTAACGCCTCGCAGGTTCGAATCCTGTCCCCTCCGCCAAACAAATAAAAAAGACCCTCGTGGTCTTATTTTTTATATCTTCGGACAGGATGAGAACCGTAGGTTCGGACGAGGTAGGAGCCGAGCGAAAAAAGGAGTACTCGTGCTCCGATTTTTCCGAGGCGACGCCCCGAGACGTAGCTTTGCGTCAGCAAAGCGAGTATCCTGTCCCCTCCGCCAAATTAAAAAGACGACCTTTTGGTCGTATTTTTTATATCTTCGGACAGGAAAAAGCGGCGTAAAATACGCCGCCTATTTACTTACCTCCTTCTTCTCTCGTCTTCATTGCCATCAAATTTAACCCATATAAACAACATGGTGCCAAAGACTACAGATACGGAAACGAAATAAATCAGGTAAGCTAATAATATTTTTAATAGTAGTATCATCTAACCCCTCCCCTCAAAAGTCGATAAATTCTACAAAGAGAGCTGCTAATGCTCTCAAGATCAATGAAAGTAACCAGAGCGCCAATATTGCTGCTATTGCAAAGAGAATATAAATTAGCAACATGCTATCACCCCCCTATCAAAATCTCTTTTAACGTCCTATGCCTTCTATTATACCACAAGCGGAATAAAAAGTCAATAGAAGTGAGGGCAAATTTCGCCCTGTTATATCTGATAATTCTATGCTATAATAGCTGACATGGCACCGTAGCTCAGCTGGTTAGAGCGTAGGACTCATAAGCCTAAGGTCACTG
>CAMKFS010000041.1 GCA_946411935.1 uncultured Candidatus Saccharibacteria bacterium
GTAAATTTCTCGCAAGGACTTGTCGTCCTCGACTAACATAATCTTGGTCATACTGCCTTAAGTTTATAATACTTATGCTATTTTTTCCACCCCCAAATCCCTCTCGTTGAGCGATTTGTAGGCCTGATTAGTTGACTTTATAAACTAGTTGATTAAGTTAACCGAGTTAACCAAGTTGAACAAGTTAACCGAGTTAACCTGGTTAATCAAGTAAACTAGTTAACAAAGTCAACTTTTTATCCTATTGGCTGAGCAGGTGCGGTTGGTGCTGGGGGTGCGGCTGGGCTCGATACGGCGACAGTCGGCTCAGCGGCTGGAGCAGCTGGCGCGGCCGTAATTGGTGCCGCCGGCGCAGGTGCTGTTGGCGTAGGCGCCGCGGGCGCAGCTGGAGTGGCTGGCGCCGTAGAAGCAGGCGCAGCTGGAGCGACCGGCATTACCGGTGCGGCTTCTGGTGTCATATTTGGCGCACCACCGGCAGCGAAGGCTTGGACGGCTTGATCATGTGAGGCCTGATCGCCTTGCATTTTTTGCTGATTTTCGAACAAGAAGCGCTGCTGATCATAAGTTTCTTTACTGAGGCGCGGAAGCATCACGATAAAACGTGAACCCTTGCCTTGTTCGCTTTCTACCCAAATTTTGCCATTCATTAATTCAACGCGTTGCTTGACGAGCGCAAGGCCAAGGCCAGTGCCGCCGATTTCGCGCGTATCGCTATTATCTACGCGATAAAATTTCTGAAAAATATGCTCAGTTTCGTCGCGTGGAATTCCGATACCGGTATCTTCGACGATAATCTGGACATTATAATCGTCGGCTTTTACGTTGACAGTAATCCAACCCGCTGGGGTGTACTTGATTGCGTTCTCGATCAAGTTATTAATCACTTCTTGCATGAAATCGCGGTCGATACTAGCATAGATCACCTGCGAAATATTCAGACCGCCGACCTGATTTTCGGCATTGTTTGAACCGAACTGATAGCTCAGACCCTTTGCCTGAATGTCCGGGAGCTGTGCGTCGGCATATTCCTTAATTACACTAACAATCTCGACCGGCTCCATATGAGTACGAACTTTGCCATCCTCCAGCTTTGTCGTATCGAGCAAATCTTGGAAAAGATGACCGAGATGTTGGGATGATTCATGTGCTTTATTGAGATACTGCTGTGCGCGAGCATCGATTGTGGCAGTCGCTGGATTCATTGCGAGACCGAGATAACCTTCAATGCTTGCGACTGGCGTGCGCATCTCATGGCTTGCAGTCGAGATGAAATCCATGCGCTCGCGTTCCTCTTCGAGTTCTTTCGCAATGTCGCGGAAGGTTACGACGACGCTTGAATTTGCGCCATTCGTCGGCGCAACAATTAGAGAAATCGGAATCGTTTTATTACTACCTGCAGTAATGAGGCTTAAATCGCGCTTCTCGTCAACTTCGCCAGATTTGATGCTATTAATGATTGGATTTAAATTCTCTGGAACACGGTTCCCGGATTTATCGAAAAGATTGATTCCGGACTCAAAATTTAGCCCAACCAGCTCGTCAGTGCTTTTACCAAGCATGACACTGGCCATCGGATTTGCCAGAACAATGTTACCGTCCGCGCCGACAATTAGTACGCCTTCGCGAATTGATTTTAGAACGAGTTCGCTCAGTTCTTGACCGCCGCTCATTGCCGAAGCGCCGCCGCCGACCGTCGGCGTCATTGAAACGGTTTCTTGATTTTCAGTTTTTTTCTTAAATAAGCCCATTGCTTCTATTTTACCACAAGCGCATTTCTCTGGTATAATAATATTTATGAATAAAGACGTCATCTATATCGAGCCAGAGCAGGATATTACTGACATTCTTGCCAATATTAAGGCCTCGAAGCACAAGATTATTGCACTCGTTCCGCCGAAAAAAGCTGGCGTTCTACGCAGTGCTGTGAATTTTAAACTTATTGCAAAAACCGCCCGCCAGAATGAGAAGACTGTTGTATTAATTACAACAGATGAATCGCTTCATCGTCTCGCAAATAGTGTTGCTATGCCGACTGCGAAGAGCCTTCAGAGCAAGCCGCAACTTCCAGATGATGACGATGCGATGGAATTTGGCGATGATGACGATACGATTGAAGAGCCAGTTGCGCCAAAGCCAAAGGCTGTCCCTGTCGCTCAGGCTGTGAAAGTTACTCCAAAGAAGCCCGCCGAAGATGACGTTATAGAAGGCGAGCCGGAGCCAGAAGAAGAAAAAGAGCCGAAGACTAAGAACGAGAAGAATCTCGCCAAGATGAAGGGTACTAAAATCCCGAATATCAAGAAATATCGCAAATTTATCATTATCGGTGCTGTTGCGCTTGTTGTGATTATTATGTTTAGCCTTTGGGCAAATTTGATCGCTCCGGCCGCGAAGATTTCCGTCAAGGTTCATACGACCGCGCAGAACTTTACCGAGAAGGTTACTTTCGTGAGCGACGAATCAAAAGCCGACCCAAAAGCTGGCGTATTCTTTATCGAACAGAAGACCGTTACGAAGAAAGCTGAAGGTGACTTCCCAGCTACCGGCGAGGTCGACAAGGGCACGAAAGCTAGTGGTAAGGTAACAATCGTCAGACCAAAGGGTGAAAAGATAGACAAATCGCACCAAAACTTCTCTATTCCAAAAGGGGCAACTTTTACAATAGGTGGGAAGGAGTTTGTTGTTACTGAGGGCGGCTCAGCGAATGTGGGTGAAAAGTATCATTGTGATGGCTCGCTTGACGGCCAAAGCACTTGTGCTACAACTGAAGATATTTCATCGGGCGGCATTTCGGTAGTCGCGAAAGAAAACGGCGATGCTTACAATGTTGCCGCCGCATCAAGTGGTATTTCTAGCAGCATTTCGATTCCTAATAACTATAAAGTATCCTCAACTGCCATGGCTGGCGGCTCGAGCAAAATCGTCAAGGTCGTTTCAAAAGAAGACGTCGAGAGCGCATCGAGCAATCTAAATACCGGCGACGAGGCGAAAAATGTTCGCGAGGAATTGACCAATGAATTTGGTAAAGAATATATTCTCCTTGGCAACATGGAACAGAGTGAGCCGAAGATTACGACTTCTCCAGCTCTCAATGAGGAAGTTGGCGATAACATCACTCCAAAGATCGTCAAAGAGGTTACCTACACGATGTTCGCCGTTAATCGTGAGCAGGTAAAGACCTACATTAACGAAGTCGTTACGGCAAATCTTGGCGACGACACTCAGGAAGTATATGATACTGGCGTCGATAAGGCCTTCTTTGAGGCTTTCCAGAATTCGAAAGACGACAGCTCTGCAAAACTTAAAGCAACCACCAAGACTGGCCCGCGCGTCACGGATGAGATGATCCGCGAAAAGGCCCTCGGTAGGAAAACCGGCGAAGTTCAATCAATCCTCAAGTCAATCAAGGGCGTCTCGAGCGTTAAGATTGATACAAGCTACTTCTTCGTGACAACCGTTCCAGAAGATACAAATAGAGTTGAAATTAATATCGAAAACGAAGAGTAATGCGAATTTTAGCACTTGATGTTGGCACCAAGCGTATCGGCGTAGCATTCGCCGATACTGCTGTGCGAATTGCGATTCCGCGCGGGATGATTCCGGTTGATGGGAATGAATTTGCGGAAATTGCCAAACAATTTCGCCTCGAAAAGGCAGATGTTATCGTATCTGGTAGTCCGCGTAATAACAGTGGTGAAGAAACCCGCCAGACGGAGGCGGTACATAACTTTATTATAGCACTTCAAGACTATTTTGTCAAGCATGAGCAGAAAGAGCTCAAAGTTTACTTTCAGGACGAATCCTACACTTCGATTGCAGCCGAAGAACTATTGAAGCCAACTCGCGCCGATCGCAAAGCTGGCAAAGTTGACGAAGAGGCGGCGGCCGTTATTCTGCAAGATTTTCTCGAGCGCTCAGATTTGCGCCAGATTGAGGAGGAGCTAAAAAATGACTAAACGCATTGTAAAGCGCATTAGTTATATCGTCGCCGTAATCGTGTTATTGCTGATTATTGCAGGTGCTGGCGCAGTAATTTGGTATCAATCGAATATCGCCGCAATTTATGACGTAAAATGCACCACCAAAGAATGCGAATCGCAAAAGTTTACCGTCGTCTCCGGTGAAGGCGCAACGCAGATTGCTGACAAGCTCGAGCAGGCTGGCCTGATTCGATCGGCGCTCGCTTTCCGGATTTATCTTGTTCTTCATCCTAATAATAAGAATCTTCTTCCGGGCGAATATCAGTTTAGTAAGAATATGTCCGTTGAGCAGATCGTAAAATCGCTCAATACCGGCATTGTTGCACGCACGGTGACGATTACTTTTCTTCCCGGCGAGACGATTCGCGCTACGCGCAAGAAATTGATTGATGCAGGTTTTGCCGAGGCGGAAGTCGATGAGGCGCTAAATAAGCAATATGATCATGAACTTCTTAAAACTAAACCATCCGATGCGACGCTTGAGGGCTACATTTGGGGTGACACTTACGAATTCTATGCTGATTCGAAGGTCGAAGATATTCTAAAGGCGCTCTTCGACCAGATGCTTAAAGTCGTCAAAGAAGAAAATCTCATTTCGAAATACGAAGCGCGCGGCCTAACGCTCCATCAGGGTATTACGCTCGCATCAGTTGTCCAGCGCGAATCGACTGCTGATTACGAGGAACAGCGCCATGTCGCTCAGGTATTTCTAATCCGCTATGCGCGCGGCATCGTGCTCGGCTCGGATGCCATTATAGCCTATCGTGCCGATCAGATTAATCCATATCGCGATAAAGGCGACATGTCTTATCTAACGAGCATCGATTGTCCATGGAATTCGCGTCGTTGCGCCGGTCTTCCGCCGACACCGATCTCGACGCCTGGCCGCAATGCACTTAAAGCGGTTGCTAATCCGACCGATACGCAGGATATTTATTTTCTCACTGGCGATGATGGCAAAATGTATTATGCCACCACTGAAGCAGAGCATAATGCGAATGCTCGCGCCTACTGCAAGGAGCTCTGCAAAATCCTCTAAATATGCTATAATGGTTATGCGGGGATAGGCTTAAAAATGGGCGCCTATTAACACTTTATTTATGAAAAGATTTCAATTATTACTGAAGAAGATTCTACCGTATTTGGCGGTTTTTGCCTTTATTTTTGCAATGATGCATTATGGTTCGCAGAATAACCAAAATGGCATCAAGACCCCAATTGCGGCGGTTTTTGACGATGCAAGCTTCTCGGTTACAGCCGATCAGATTTCCGAGACCTATACGGTCGCAGATATCGCCAATACCGTTACGCTTCCATCGGCCGCAACTATCGCGGAAAACTATGTTACTGTTAATGCAATTTACGAAAGTACCGGTACGACAAATACTTCTGGCACCGTGATCGAGAAGCCGACGATTATTGATACGTCTAACCTTAGCCGTGGCGTGATTACCTATACTGTCGAGCAGGGCGACACGCTCGATGCTATCATCAAGAAGAATAAGCTCACTAACGTCACGAAGGATCAAATTCGCTGGAGCAACGGCATGAAGACCGAGGAGCTTTCTGTTGGCCAGAAGCTTTATCTCCCGAGCGTTCCTGGCATTGTCTACGTCGTAAAGGACGGCGATAATTATTACGGCATTGCCGATAAATACAAATCAAATTACGATGAAATTATTGCTCGTAATGACCTTGAAAATACCGACATCAAGGCTGGCATGGTTCTTCTTCTTCCTGGCGGAACTCTTCCAGAGACTGAACGTCCAGAATATGTTGCGCCAAAGCCAACGCCGCGCCGAAACACTGGCGGTACGGGCACTAGTACGCGCCGCAGTGGTGGCTATGCTACCTCTAACGTTGTTGATTCTTCTGGTGTTCGCAAGAATCGCTTCATGATTCAGAGCTATGGTTACTGGAAGGATATGTATTACGCTACAAAGGGTTGGAACAACCCTGGCGCCTTCGGTAACTGTACATGGTTTGCTTGGTACTGGCGCCGCGCTAATATGCCATCGAACTACTGGCTTCCAACCGGTACTCTTGGCAATGCTCGCAGCTGGAACTCAACACTCGCTGCTCGCGGTTTCCCAGTTGGCAAGGAGCCAGCTTATGGTGCAGTCGTTCAGACTTCGACTAGTGGCTATGGTCACGTCGGTGTTGTTGTCGGCGTTAATCCTGGCGTAAGCATTACGATGCAGGAGATGAACTATGCTGGTCCGAACGGTAAGTTCAATATCGTCTATCAGTCAACGATTGACTGGGCTGATGCGGTCAGATTCAACTACATTTACGGCAAATAGTCTCTTGACGATTCTATGACATTGGTTTATTATATACGTAAGCTTTTTACGTAAAAAATAAACAGGTCAAAAATAATGAAGCGTTTCAAATCTCTTTCGCTTAAGAAAAAGCGAAATCTTGCCATAGCT
>CAMKFS010000042.1 GCA_946411935.1 uncultured Candidatus Saccharibacteria bacterium
GCGACGTCTCCGAAAAGAGCGCCTCTGCGAGCCTGATCGATTGCGATTGTATAGTATGGTGTCGGGATTGCTTCAGTCCCATTTATGTGTACATCGCTAAGCTTGGCTTGACCTTCATCTAGTAGCTCATTGTCGGATTTCGCTAGCACGATTGCTAATGGCAGAAGTGGGGAATCGGGGCCAAGGAGTTGCGCGAACAGATTTCTGGCGTTCTCTACGCTACGTAGATGGCTCTCGATTTCGTGTCCGATTAGTTCGAGAAGCTTGACACCGTTCACTGTGCGATCTTCTGGGATGCAAACTGTTGGTATCCCAGAAGAATTGCGCGTTCTGACGTCGATTGACGTATATTGTTTGCCTATATCGATAGACCAGCCTTCGATTCCGTAATATTCAAGTGTTTTTTCGAAATAGTATGAGATTTCTTCTGCATCATACTTCATTGCCTGGAGACGTCGTCTCTCGCTTTGCTTAAGACAAGATTTGGCGGTATCGGCAGGCTTGTATCCATGGGCGATATCATAACACCGTATTGTCTGAACTGACGTCGGTGCGCCGTAAATGTCTTGCGTGAGATTAGCGGTTTTCCTAGGGTCTTCGAGATAGATGCTGGCTGCAATTTCGGTTGCGAGGATAGCCTGATTAATGCGCTTAATGAGGAGGTCTAGAATAAATTGATCCTCGGCATTCTCTGGTTTGATTCCGTTTATGAAATTGTCTTTAATCCACTCAAGCTTGTAGCTATTTTCTGCTATAGCCTTGAGAGTATTTTTGTCGTATTCGAAGAATGGATGATTGAAAATATAGTAATCTCTAGCTGATTCGATCCATTTCTCCTTCACCTCTGATACGTTTGTTGGAGTCACTATTTCGACCGGATTGATCTTCGAAATAATATTGAGTAACTCCTTTACTTCTGCTTCTTTAATACTTTTTGAATATAACAAATCATATTCCCCCTTTCTTGTGAAAGAACTGTTTCTTGGGCAAAAAATGCCCGAACAATAGATACCAGGTATAATTATAGCACAAATTCAAGGGAAAGTCAATGGCGAAGAGGGGTTAGGTAGCTTCGTAAAGCGGCGGATTATTGCCTTTATTTTTATAGCATAAGCATTTGTCGGTATAGAGGAAAAGTGGTAAAATAAACAGGTATAAATTAATAGAAAGGGCAGTGATGTCAGAAGAATCAAATATCATGAAAATGCGTCATACGCTCAGCCATGTGATGGCCGCGGCGGTTAAGAATTTGTATTCTGGCACAACAACAGTTCAGTTTGGAATTGGCCCTGCGATTGAGAATGGTTTTTACTATGATATCGACTTTGGCGGGGTGAAGGTATCAGATGAAGATTTGAAGAAAATTGAAAAAGAAATGCGCAAAATTATTGCGCAAAAGCTGCCGATGGTGCGCGAGGAGAAGTCGCGTGAGGAGGCTTTGCAGTGGGCAAAAGATAATAACCAAAAATACAAAGTTGAGATTATTGAGGATTTGCCGGAAGGCGAGACGATTTCGTTCTATACGCTTGGCGATTTTACCGATTTGTGCAAAGGGCCTCATGTGGAAGATACGGGAAAGACTGGAGCCTTTAAGCTTGATAAAGTTGCTGGTGCATATTGGCGCGGCGATGAGAAGCGCGAGATGTTGACTCGTATTTATGGTTTGGCCTTTGAGACAAAAGAAGAGCTTGCCGAATATGAAAAGCAACAGGAAGAGGCAAAGCAGCGCGATCATCGTAAACTTGGCCGTGAGCTTGATCTGTTCTGTTTCTCAGATTTGGTCGGTTCAGGCTTGCCGATGTTCACGCCACGCGGTACAGTACTTCGTAATATTTTGAATGAATTTGCGCAGAGCTACCGCGTGAAGAATGGTTATCAGAAGGTTTGCATTCCGCATATCGCTCTCGTTGACTTGTATAAGACCTCTGGTCACTACGAGAAGTTCCCGGAGATGTTGCAGTTTACGAGTCAAGAATCTGGCGATCACCTTGCTTTGAAGCCGGTGAACTGTCCGCACCATTCGCAGATATATGCTTCGCAGCCACGTTCGTATCGTGAGTTGCCGGTTAAATATCTTGAGACGACAATGGTTTATCGCGATGAGCGCAAGGGCGAGCTTGGTGGTTTGAGCCGCGTGCGTGCAATTACGCAGGATGATTCGCATGTCTTCTGTACTGAGGATCAGATTGGCGATATCTTTGGTGAATTGATCGAATCGGCACAGGATTTATATAAGCGCATCAATATGGATTTGAAGCTACGTTTGTCGTTCCGCGATGATGGTGATGGCTATACGGGTACACCAGAGATGTGGGAAAAGGCGCAGAACGCAATCCAGGCAATGGCGGATAAGTATGGCATCGAATATTATATCGGCATTGGCGAAGCGGCAATGTATGGTCCAAAGATGGACTTCATGGCAACGGATGCTTTGGGTCGTGAGTGGCAGGTTGCGACAGTGCAGCTCGATTATGCAACGCCAGATCGCTTTGGTCTAGAATATACTGCTGAAGATGGCAGCAAGAAGACTCCAGTAATGATTCACTGCGCCTTGGTTGGATCGATCGAACGCTTTATGTCTGTGCTTATTGAGCATACGGCTGGTTGGTTCCCATTCTGGATGGCGCCTGAGCAGCTACGGATTTTAACGGTTAATGATTCGGTTGCTGAATATGTCGAGAAGATTAAGTCTGAGCTAGAAGATTTTGAGCTAGACATTCCGATTGAGCATAATAAGCTTCGTATGACGGTTGATGACCGTAATGAGAGCCTTGGTAAAAAGATTCGCGAAGCGACGAAGATGAAGATTCCGGTAGTCTTAATCGTCGGGCCGAAGGATGTTGAGGCTGGTGAAGTATCAGTACGCTTGCGTGATTCCGAGCAAAAAGTAAAGCTCGAGAAACTCGCAGAATTCTTAAAGAATCTGTAATCGAAAGGGCGCCAGACGAGGCGCCTTTTTGATGGTAAAATAGATGTATGACAAAAATATTGGAGGGTCTAAATCCAGCGCAGCAAGAGGCAGTTCAGACGATGTCTGGGCCAGTATTGATTTTGGCGGGTGCTGGTTCCGGTAAGACGAAAACTTTGACGCATCGAATTGCGGCTTTGATTGAGAGCGGGGTGTTGCCGAGTGAGATTTTGGCGCTGACGTTTACGAATAAGGCGGCGCGTGAGATGCGTGAGCGTTTGGCGAGATTGCTTGGGCGCGAGAATTCTTTTAGTTTTATGCCGTGGATGGGGACTTTTCATTCGATCTGCGTGAAGATGCTTCGAATTGAAGCGGAGAACGTAGGGCTCGATAAGAGTTTCGTGATATATGATACGGATGATAGACTTGCGCTGATTAAGCGAGCGATGAAGGAATTGCAGATTCCGGATAAGAATTTGAAGCCTAGGGCAGTTGAAGCGGCGATTTCGAAGGCGAAAAATGAAGGGCAGGAGCCGGATGAGATGCTCGCTTCGGCATATTATCCAAACCAGCAGAACATTGTGCGGGTTTATGAGCGATACGAAGATATGCGCAAGAAGGCTGATGCGGTGGATTTCGATGATTTGTTGTTATATGTGGCGCGGATGTTGAGGCAGAGAAAAGATATTCGCGAGAAGTGGCGTAATCGCTTTAAGCATATTTTGATTGACGAGTATCAGGACACGAACCATATTCAGTATGAAATTGTGAAGCTGCTCGTAAATGAAGAGCGCAATATTTGTTGTGTTGGCGACGACTGGCAGTCGATTTATTCGTGGCGTGGGGCGGATTTTACGAATATTTTGAATTTTGAACGCGATTTTCCGGGCGCGAAGGTGATTAAGCTGGAGCAAAATTACCGGTCAACACAGAATATTCTCGACGCAGCACAGAAGGTAATTACGAAGAACACACAACGCAGTGATAAAGTACTATTTACAGAATCAGGGAAGGGCTCTCCGATTACGATTCAACAGGCACGCGACGAGCAGGATGAAGCGCGTTGGGTAGCTTCGACAATTCGTAAAATGGGTAGGCCGCTATCGGATTTTGCGGTTTTGTATCGTACGAATGCACAGTCGCAGGCTTTTGAAAAAGCCTTTATGGATTATAGAGTGCCATACAAGCTAGTGGGCGGAGTGCGCTTTTATGATCGTAAAGAAATCCGCGATATTGTTGCGTATTTACATCTTGTTGTTAATCCGCATGATGTTGTTTCGTTGACGAGAATTATTAATGTGCCGGCGCGCGGGATTGGCGAAAAATCGGTCCAGAAAATTTTGGCGGGCGATCTGGATGGTTTGACGACGAAGACGCGGAATGCTTATGAGAAGTTTGTTGACGTGCTGGCGGCTCTTCGAGAGAAGAATGCGGCTGGGGTTGGTCCGGCGGACATTATCGAGGAATTGTTGCGCCGGATTGATTATCGTGAATATTTGAATGATGGCGACAAGCTGAAGGCTGAAGAGCGGAATGAGAACTTGACTGTGCTCGTCGGTGAAGCGGGGGCGTACGAAACTTTGGATGAATTCTTGGCGGATGCGGCATTGATGTCATCAGCGGATGAGAGTACAGGGGAAAATGCGGTTACTTTGATGACTTTGCACGCAGCAAAAGGTTTGGAGTTTCCGGTAGTGTTCTTGGTCGGTCTCGAAGAAGGTCTATTGCCGCATGTGCGTTCAATGGATGAGTCGGTCGAGGATGTCGAGGAGGAGCGCCGCTTGGCTTATGTCGGCATGACGCGCGCGATGCAGGAGTTGTTCTTGAGCTATGCAAACTCGCGGTTTATGTTTGGTGGGCGAAATTATAATTTTCCATCAAGGTTTCTGCAGGATTTAGGTTATAATCCCTATGGTATTGGTGGAATGAAGCTTGAAGACGAAGAAGATTTTGACGATTTTAAATCATTTGACGATGATCCGTTTCCAGATGATGGGCCGATTTACGAATAAGCTTATTTAATTGATTTTTTATCAAATTTGTGCTATAATTAATTAGTTAGCCTTCTCATAAGGGGAGGCTTAGTTATTTTATAATCCATTTTTTTATAAAGGAGGAACACGCCATGAGAAATGACAGTAAACTTGCAAAACGTGTGATAGACATTGCTTCGTGTAGCAGCCTATCCAAAAAGTGCTGGGATGATTTATGTTCGAGGGTAATCGAGCCGTTACTGAATATGATTGCTACGGAAAAAGACACGGTAGTTATCGACGGTAAAAAATATCACCTAGATGAATTGTCCGAATCGCTTGTGAACGGAATAGACGGCGACAATGCGAAGGACTATATACTGCGTATGTACGAATATTCTTCTCTTGTAAAGAAGTATGAGGCGCAGCTTCAGTCGCCGCCGCTTGTTGATAATGCGGCAGTTGCAAAACGTATATCGGAAGGCGGGACAATTGAGGAAGAGATCAATAATCGTCTGGTGCCGGCTGGGGCTTTTGTAGAAATAGCCGAAGAATTTGAAGATAAGGTTGATTGTAAGCAGATTATCTTGGAGCTTCTAAATGTTGCTCTTGAGATTAATGCTGAATTCATGAAAATTGTTACCGATAGTACGGTGCCGTTAGCTCGAAGAGCGAAAGCAGCGAATGATAGGCTTAGCGGACTAGCAGAGGAAGAGCCGTCGACGAACATGATGATTCCGCCAGAAGATGAGCCTACTGAGAATACAAGCGAGGAAGCTACGCCCTCTGAGTCTGTCGAAGAGCCTGTGGCGCCTGAGGAGACCGCTAATGACGGTGGAGGCGAACAGGTAGCTAAAGCGTCGACAGAGAGCGAAGGTGAAGATTTTGAATTCGTTGGCGATAACTACAGTGCGGCACCTGAAGATACGAGCAGTGCTAACCCTTCTCTGAGCTATCCGAGAAAGGAAGATATGGGGGAGACTAAGGGCGTAGATAATACGGGCGATGGAAGCGATGAGTCATCCGATGATGATGAGACGAAGTCTGATGAGGACGTAGACTCGGAGTCATTTGACTAAAACTAAAATGGATTAAAGAAAATAAGCCTCGAGACCTAGTCTCGGGGCTTTTTCGTTGCTTTTTAGAGATTAATATGGTATTATTATAGCTAATATTAGCTCAGCAGAAGGCGACTCTAACAGAGAGTTTATCGAGCTTCTGCTTTAACCAAAGGAGTGTTCATGAGAGAATACGAATTAACCGTGCTCATTCATCCTGATTTAGAGATGAATCTTGAGCCGGCAACCGACAAGATCAAGGCTTT
>CAMKFS010000043.1 GCA_946411935.1 uncultured Candidatus Saccharibacteria bacterium
GAAGTAACAGTAAATTTTCCTATTTTTTCTGGGGTAGAGGAGGGATATTTTAATGGCAAATATAGTTAATATTACGGCCGCTGGTCGCAAAGATTTAGAAAAAGAACTCGAGGAACTAAAGGCTCGTCGTCCTGAGATTGCAGAAAAGATTGCAACCGCTCGTTCTTATGGCGATCTTAGCGAAAACGAAGATTATTCTGCCGCACGCGGTGAGCAGAAGGTCATCGAAGGCCGCATTCTTGAAATTGAAGATATTCTCCTCCATGCCAAGATCATTAAGGCTGGAAAAAGAGAAAAAGTCGCTATGGGCTCAACTGTCACGTTGAAGTCTGATGGCAAGACAAACACCTATACGCTCGTTGGCGCCGTTGAAGCTAATCCGCTAGAAGGCAAAATTAGCAATGAATCGCCAATTGGCAAGGCAATATTTGGTAAAAAAGTTGGTGAGGAAGTAAAGCTTCCAAACGGAAAGACATTCAAAGTCACCGAAATTAATTAAGCACTCACCAAAGCAAAAGTTAACAGAAATGCGCTAATGCAAAAGGCGCATTTTTGCATTCTAATAAAAAAAGAAAGAGGTGGATAACATGACCCAAAAACCTAAACAGAAGCGCAAGACGGCATATCGCCGTACGCTTCACTACTACGGGATTGTATTCAAGAAATACAAGCTCCTCACTACTATTTCGATAGTAGCAACCCCGCTTGTTGTGCTAGCGCGCAACACGCTCATTCCGCTCATCTTTGCCAATATGATCGATAGAGTATCAGCTGGCATCACAATGGAGCAAATTATTCCCGAACTCCTACCGCAAGCAATCGCGCTGTTAGCTTGCCATATTCTTGGCTCATGCTTGCTCGGCTGGATTCGTGTATATTCGCTCTGGAAAATGGAACTTCGCGGAATGTATGATCTCGCAACGATGTGTTTTGATACAGTTTGTACGCAATCAATGCAGTTTCATTCAGACCGCTTCTCCGGTTCGCTCGTTTCTCAAACCAATAAGTTCGTCGGCGGCTTTGAACGCTTTTACGATACTTTGATCTTTCAAATTCTATACTTTGCTTCGCTATTAATTACGATCATGGTAGTACTTATTTCGCGTGCCCCATGGTTTGCGCTTGGATTATTTATATTTGTGATGCTATACATTCTCAGCTCAGCACTAACCTTCAAGCGAATCTCACACTTGAGTCGCGAATGGTCTGAGGCGGAGAATAAGCAAACCGGTCAGCTTGCTGATTCGATTACGAATATTATCTCAGTCAAATCCTATGGCCGCGAAGCGCATGAGCGTCATCGCTACGCGAATTATAGCCGCGCTAGTATGAATGCAGGCTTTGCGCAGATGCGTGCTCATATGAAACGCGATATCGCCTTTAATGCTGTCAATATCGGTATAATTGCGATTATTGTTATCTTTATGATGATTGGTCAGCCGATTTTTGGCCTATCTGTCGCAACATTGATTCTTATTGTAAACTATTCCATGACCGTCATGGGTGAACTTTGGGATATTAATAATATTTTCAAGGCAATCAACCGTGTGTTTGGTGATGCTTATGAAATGACGATGATTCTCGACGAGAAACGCACAGTCGTTGATAAGTCGGGCGCAAAAGAGCTTGTTGTCAAAAAAGGCAAAATCGAATTCGACGATGTCCGTTTCCAGCATCATGATGCAAAAGAGGCGATTTTCGATCACTTCGATCTCGATATTAAACCAGGCGAGCGTGTCGGCTTAGTCGGCATGTCTGGTTCAGGCAAAACTACTTTGACCAAACTGTTACTTCGCTTTGCGGATGTCCAAGCTGGAGAAATTCGCATTGATGGCCAAAATGTTGCCGATGTCCAGCAAGTATCGTTACGCGAAAAAATCGCTTATGTGCCTCAGGAGACGTCGCTCTTTCACCGCTCAATCGCGGATAACATTGCTTATGCGCGCCCAGATGCTACGCGCGAAGAAATAATTCGCGCCGCAAAGCTCGCGAATGCACATGAGTTTATCAAAGAATTGCCGGATGGCTATGAAACGCTCGTCGGTGAGCGCGGCATTAAACTGTCAGGCGGTCAACGTCAGCGCATCGCAATCGCGCGTGCAATCTTGAAAGACGCGCCAATTCTCGTTCTCGATGAAGCGACTTCTGCGCTCGATTCGGAATCCGAATCGCTCATTCAGGATGCATTGATCAAGCTCATGAAAGGTCGCACGAGTATCGTTGTAGCGCATCGCCTTTCAACGATTGCGAGCCTTGATCGAATCGTCGTTCTTGGCGATGGTAAAATCATCGAGCAGGGCAGCCATGCTGAACTCTTGAAAAAAGGCGGTGCCTACAAAAAATTGTGGTCACGTCAATCCGGGGCCTTCCTCGACGGCGAGTAAAAAAGATGGTAAAATATAGATTATGGCTACTCTAAAAGATTTTCGCGATGAAAGAATTCGCAAACTAAATGAATTAAAAGAAGCAGGCATCGATCCATATCCTGCACATTCCAATCGCGACACCAAGATTGGTGATATTTTAGAGGATTATGATTCTTTTGCCGATAAAGACGTTTGTGTAGCTGGCCGTATTGCGAGTATTCGCAGCTTCGGTAAGCTCGCATTCGTCGTCGTCGAGGACGATTCTGGCAAGATTCAGGTCTTTTTGAAAGATGATGCAGCTAAATTCACAAAGAAACTTGATACCGGCGATTTTCTCGAAGCAGCTGGCAAAGTTGGGCAAACCAAAACTGGCGAAATTTCGGTCTTTTGTGATATGCCACGACTTTTGACGAAGGCTTTGCGCCCACTTCCTGGCCGTGATGGTTTCACGAACAAGGAAGAGCGTCTCCGTCGTCGTTATGTCGATATGGCAGTAAATCCAGAGGTGCGCGAACGTTTCGTGCGCCGTAGCAAGTTCTGGACCGCAACTCGCCAGTTTTTGAATGACCACGGTTTCGTAGAGATTAATATTCCAGTACTTGAAACTACGACTGGCGGCGCCGATGCGAATCCATTCGTTACGCATATGGATGCGCTTGACCAGGACTTTTATCTTCGTATTTCGCACGAGCTTCCTTTGAAACGTCTTATTGGTGGTGGCTATGAGCGTGTTTATGATATTGGCGTTCGCTTCCGTAATGAAGGAATGGACGAGGAGCATCTCCCGGAGCATATCGCAATGGAATCCTATGCTGCCTATCAAGATTACAACGACGGCATGGATCTTTATGAAGAAATGATTAAATATGTCTGCAAAGAGACTTGGGGCACACTCCAGTTCGAGCATGATGGCATGAAAGTTGATCTCGATTGTAAGTGGCCGCGCATCAGCTATGCAGATATTATTAAAGATAAATTCAATATTGACGTCTTTAATCCGGATCTTGATAAAATCAAGTCGATTCTCCGTGAGAACAAGGTGAAATATGACGATTCAATGGGCGCTGGACGCTTGCTCGATTACCTTTGGAAAATTATTCGCAAAGAGAGCGCTGGTCCATTCTGGCTTATTCATGAACCAGTTGAGTTGTCGCCTCTCGCCAAAAAACATGAAGCCGATCCTCGTGTCACCGAGCGTTTCCATCCAGTTATTTTTGGTACTGAGATGGGCAACGGTTATTCCGAGTTGAATGATCCGCTTGATCAGCTCGAGCGTTTCCAGGAACAGCAGGCTATGCGCGATGCTGGCGACGATGAAGCCCAGATGCTTGATATGGACTTTGTTGAGATGCTCGAATATGGCATGCCGCCAACCTGTGGCTGGGGTAATTCTGAACGCAACTTCTGGCTCTTCGAGGGTGTTTCTGCACGCGAAGGTGTGCCATTCCCGCCGATGCGCCGCGACGATTAGAACATAATTACAAAAAAGTGCCAAAAATAACATACTTATGCTTTGGCACTTTTTGTATGTATATTATGCTGTGGCTATGAAATATATCGAAACTACAATTCATCAACCATTTTTAGAAGTCCTAGAATGCTGCGGCGAGAATTCGGAGCTAAATCAGCCAGTAGAAAAACTTTGGTATCAGGGTTGACTGCCCGACGAGAGACCGCCGGTTATCGCAATTGTTGGCTCGCGACGCTGTACGCCTTATGGCGAGAATATTGCTTATCGTACTGCCTTTGAATTAGCGAAGCGCGGTTTTATTATCGTGAGCGGCCTTGCCTACGGTATTGACTCGTGCGCGCACCGAGGCTGTCTAGACGCAGGCGGAATAACGGTGGCAGTGCTTGGTACGGCGATTGATCAGATCTATCCTCGGCGCAATTGTGGTTTGGCGGAGCGAATACTCGAAAAAGGTGCAATTATTTCAGAATATCCGCCGGGAGCAGAAACGAAGGCTTACTATTTTCAGGTTCGCAACCGTATTGTGAGCGGTTTGGCGGATGCGGTTCTGGTTATTGAGGCTTCAACGAATTCTGGCACGAAGGGCACCTATGATTTCGCCGCCAAGCAGGGCAAGGATGTCTTTGCGGTGCCGGGGGATTTGACGCGTCCGATGTCGGCCGGTGCGAACGAAATGCTTCGCGAAGGTGCTCATCCGTTTATTGACTATACGGATATTTTGATTAATTTTGGCATGGGCAAGAACGCTAGGCCACCAGAAAGAGACATTTCGTTTCTTTCGCCTGTCGAACGCGAGATATATCGCGAAATTAAGAGAGGTAATCGTCAGGCAGATAGTATAGTTGAGAAACTAGGGATTGGCGTTGTTGACTTCAACCGGTCAATTACGATGCTTGAGCTAGAAGGCTTGGTTGTTCAAGATGGCGCAGGCTGGACAATTTGCCCCTAGAGCGATATGATATAAACATAAGCAAAAAGGGCATCATCAAAAATGGCAAACAAAGTAATGATTGTCGGTACGGGCAATGTTGGTATGAGCTACGGTTTCGCGCTTGTCCACCAACGCACCGACGTAAATGAATTAGTATTAGTAGATATTAATACGGAAGACGCTGAAGGCGAAGCGATTGACCTTCGAGACTGTCTTGCAGTGTCGCCGAGCTTTATGAAAATTAGCGCCGGAAGTTATGCCGATGCGGCGGATTGCGACCTTATTGTAATTACGGCGGGAGTTCCGCAGAAGCCTGGCGAGTCGCGCATGGATTTACTAAAGAAAAATGCAGCCATTTTTAAAGACATGATTGGTCAAATTATGGATTCTGGTTTCGATGGGATTTTCTTAGTCGTCAGCAATCCGATGGATGTTCTTACTTATCTCACTTGGCGCTATTCTGGTTTGCCGCCAGAGAGGGTAATAGGTTCTGGTACCGTACTAGATACTGCACGTTTACGCTATCGCATTTCGCAGCGCCTTCATATGCATCCAAAGAATATCCATGCTTACCAGGTCGGCGAACATGGCGATACAGAATTTGCTCTTTGGAGCTGCGCAAGCGCAGGCGGTCAGCCGATTATGGATCTTATAAATAATGATGATCGCGCCGATATAGAAGATTATGCTCGCAAAGAAGCTTACACGATTATCGAAAAGAAGGGCGCTACTTATTACGGCATTGGCAGCTGTCTTGCGA
The DNA here is from genome assembly GCA_946411935.1 of uncultured Candidatus Saccharibacteria bacterium. GTDB lineage: Bacteria > Patescibacteriota > Saccharimonadia > Saccharimonadales > Saccharimonadaceae > UBA2834. The sequence continues at coordinate 5,529 of CAMKFS010000043.1, forward strand.
TGATTACGAACTGTATTCTAAACGATGAAAATCGTATTTTGACGGTTAGCAACTATGATGAACTTAGCGACACATATAATGGCTACCCGGTCGTACTTGGCCGTAACGGGGTTGTCCGTCGGATTGGTCTTCAGATATCGCCAGAAGAGCAGATTAAGTTCAATAGTAGTATACGTGCGCTCCAAAACGCCATTAAGGAGGTTACGGACTAGCATTGACATTTTAGCAAAAGTGTGCTA
>CAMKFS010000044.1 GCA_946411935.1 uncultured Candidatus Saccharibacteria bacterium
GATAAAGCGGTAAAGCTTTACGGCCATTACGCTGTAAGCGAATCGCAAGCATAATACTCCTTTAATTAATTTGACTAGATGTAATTATATCTTATTTTGCGGTTTTCTGCAAGAGTTAGATGTCGAAAGCTTCCGGATGAGTTTTCTTATATTTTCGGATAGCTTCGCCGGCAGCCTTGACCTGAGCTTCCTGCTTACTGTGGCCAATTCCGGTTGCTTTGAGATGGCCATTAATAAAGACGCCGAGCGTGAAGGTCTTGTCGTGATCCGGCCCCTCTTCTTTCATAACCTGATATTGCGGCGTAGTACCCTCGAGATGTTGAACGAGCTCCTGGAGATAAGACTTCGAATCGCGCCAGCTCTCAGTCTCAAGAATTTCATCTATCTTTACTAAGCTATTGTCATAGATGAATTTTTCGGCGGTCTTGTAGCCCTGATCGAGATAAATCGCGCCGATGATTGCCTCGTAGCAGTCCGCCATAATAACGTGATGCGCACGCGCGGAGCCTTGTTTTTCACCTTTACTCAAGCGAACGAGTGGCCCATAGCCGAGGTTCTCGCCAGCAGCAGCATTTGCTTCGGTGTTAACGAGAGCGGCGCGCCAAGCCGTCATAATGCCTTCGGGCTGTTCGTAATTTTTATAGAGATAATCAGAAGAAACAAGTTCGAGAACGGCGTCGCCGAGAAATTCGAGACGCTCATTATGCTCAGTTACAGAAGCCTTATGCTCGTTCACATAAGAACGATGCGTTAAAGCAGTAATAAGCAAGTCGATATTTTTAAATTCAAAACCAAGCTTGGTTTTTGCGAATTCTTTATATTCGTCGATTTGTTCTTTATTCATCGATTACAAATCCCCACTCCTGATTTTTTTCTTAGCGATTAGCATCAGTTTTTCAATATCGGCATACTCGATTGCGTCAAGTGCGTCCGCAAAGCTAAACCAACGAATACCATTCATCCATTTTTCTTTGGTTGGGCGCTCATTTTTATCGATTGACTGAACTAGATAAACTTGCGTCGTCATAAGAACGAGCTTCTCGAGACGGCGATACTTGAAGTGGATCTTACCCAGCCAAGCTAGTACTTCAACATTCTTTAGGCCAGATTCCTCGCCAATTTCGCGAACAGCGGTTTGCTTAGCGGTTTCGCCCGGTTCGATGTGCCCTTTCGGGATCGTCCAGCGATTCTTGCTATCTTGAATCAATAAAATCTCAATATCGCGATTGTCCGCAGTCATGCGAAACACAATACCGCCCGCGGTCGGTTCGCGCACAATTTCCTTAATCTCAGGTTTTTTGCGCAAAACAACTTGACGCAGTTTTTCGTGAATTGGTTCTTTGTAATTTTGAGTCGGTAAAGCCTCTGGGACCTTGTAGCCGTTACGCTGCTTCGGGGCACGCGGGGCGTTGCGCCTACTTGCTCGACTGTTCGTCTTCTTTTGCGTCGGTCGCTTCTGGTTCCTCTGCGGCCTCTGGTTCTTTTTGTTCTGCATGCTTTGGTTGTTCCTCTCCACCGATATTTCGGTAAGCAGTACCAAGTACGCCATTAATGAACTTAGATGAATTCTCAGAGCCGAATGCCTTTGCTAATTCAACTGCTTCGTTGATTGCCACCTTCGGTGGAACCGTATCTTTACGACGAGTAAGTTCAAAAAGCCCTATACGCAAGACGTTGCGATCGATTGAGGAAATGCTGGAAATTGGCCATTCTGGTGCCATCGGCTGAAGCTCCTTGTCGAGCTGTTCCATTTCATCAAAAACGCCGTGAGTTAGATCATGTACAAAATCCACGTCCCCTAGAGCTTTGGCGTAGGGTTCAATATTTTTTGCGACGATACTATCGATGTCGGCCGAGGTGTCGCCCGCCTTACTTCGGAATTCGTATTCGTACAGACTCTGAAGCGAGATTATTCTGCCGAGATGTCGATTGCTTGCCACTTATTTTGCCTCCCTAGTTATTTTGTCTTTTTGTCAGATTTCTTCGTGGTTTTCTTAGCTGCAGAAACCTTAAGATTTGGGGTTTTCTTTGCAGTTTCGAACGCCTTGACTGGCGAATGCTTGTTAACACTACGAGCAAGCTTTAGACGCAAATGACTGCGGCGAAGACCGGTCTTGCGAGGGCTGCTCTGTTTCTTTGGTTCAGGCATGTAAAAATGCTCCTTTGATTAATAATAGATACTTTGCTCTATATATTACTATATTTTTTATCGTTTTACAAGGTCGCCAAGCGATTTTACCATTCAAGAATGTACGGAGAGGCGATAGTACCGTCGCCAGACGCAACATAGGTATTATGAATGAGGGCTACGACTGGTTTAACTTGCTGAGAGCTATTTTGTTCGCTGCCCTGACCAGTACCGTAAATCTTTATGCCCGTATATGGCTTACCGTAGGAGCTTGTTGCATCGTAATACATGATACCCTGCGTGTCGGCAGTAAAGTATGCCGGGGTAAGCGTAGTCACCTCATGATAGGTGTTTAGATAAGTTTTTCGACCAGTACCGACAAGCACAAGCTCGTCTGCGGTAGGAAGTCCAATTTTATGCTTTAATTTACCGTTGCCGTTTACGGTGCTGACCGTAAACATATCTATCTTTCCGCGAGGACAGTCGAGTCTAGGATTGTGGCTCTGTGCAGCATGCGTAAAAGTCGAAGGCTCATGACCATTAATAACAATGCGATTAAAAGCACCGAAGGATATGCCATTCTCGTCAGCAAAAGTAACACTTCTATCGTTACAGTACGGAACATCTTCAAGCTTATCTTCATTTGCCATAAGATCATGTGTGCTCTCAGAGAGGATGTATGGTCCGCCCTTCATTTCAAACCAGTTTTCAATATATGTCTTTATAGTACTGTCGGTTTCATTTTGAAACACATCAATCGTACCGTCTTTGACGTAGTTATAAAATTCGTTATACGATTCAGGATAATGATCATAAACCCAGTCACGCTGATTTATATCGTTGCCCCACATGTAACCCCAGTGCGTTGGAGATCCGTTAGTATCCTCAAGTCGCCACGCCGAATGGCCAATAGAGCGCGGAATACCAACACTATCATTAGGCTCGACCGTGCATTGATTGCTTATCAACATTGAATCATATATTAACTTCACGCTGCCTTTTTCCGCCGTACGCATAATACGCCAACAAAATCCCGCAAAGATTACGCGATTGTTATCAATTTCGCCGCGGAAATAATGAACTGGGTAGGCGTCACTCTCCGTGCCTCTAAAGGTATAGACGCCTTCGTCGGTCGGCTGCCCATCGTTTTTATAGGACATGTAATCCATATTAGCGTCCGAGCCTTTTGTTTGCGCAGCGACGATATCATAGAGAGTCTCACGTGCTGCGACGAGCGGTTCATCGCTAATCTGGAAAGTAACGTAGATGTGGTATTCAGCGTTAGAGTATGGAGATACGACTGTTTCTGCAACTTGACCACCTTGGCTATAGCTCATTTCACCGCCAAAGTTAGCGTCACAGTTAAACATTGCAGATTTTAGTAATGATTCGGTTGTAGCACCACCAGCGAGTGGTTGGTAGTAGTAATACCAGCCATCGTTATTGAGATTCCATTTGTCATCATTCTGAGTGAGATAGTAAGCGTATTCATGCGTGCCAGAGCCATCGGTCCAGGTCATAGGAAGGTCAGATGTTTCATGGTCAGTTTGCGTAGTATTCTCTACCCGCCAGTATGTATTAATCTTCATTCTTACATAGCGTGCATCATCGTTCTTGTTCTTTACAACTGCAGTCTTTGGATATTCTTGGCAAGGTTGTGCTTCATTACGATCAATAGGAACAGTATCTATTGCTTCAATCTCGTCTGTAGCAAGTTTAAAGTTATTGTTGAAGATTGCTATAGTTTGGTTGTATGCAATTGTGCCGCCAACGGCAAGTACTGCTAGACCTACGCCAGCAATGGCAAGAGTTCGCTTTTTCTTCAGCGAAAGAGATTTGAAACGCTTCATTGTTTTGACCTGTTTATAATAGTGCTTACGTATATTGTAGATAAAAATACCAGGCAAATCAATACGAGAATGCTTATGCTATAATAGACTCATGAAAATTCAGCGAGGTAGAAGTCGAGTCCGCACCGCCATCAGTTGCATTATTGCGCTGATTTGTTTGGTCGGGATCGGTTATTCTGGTTGGAAAATTATCGAATGGAAAATTGACTCAAACAAAACTATAGAGCAGACCAATATTATCGAGGAAGCTTCCGACGTCGTCGAGCAAGATGACGACGAGAGCACCGAGACAGTCGCGTCGAATGAACCGCCAGATACGCCATACTGGAACTATATCAAGATGAAACTTATCGACGTCGATTTTACTGAGCTACGCAAAATCAACAATGAAGTTAGTGGCTGGGTGCAGGTTGGCGGCACGAATATCAACTACCCATTTGCAAAAACGGGTAACAACGATTTCTATCTAACACATTCATTCGACCGCAGCTACAGCAAGGCAGGTTGGGTATTCGCAGACTTTCGCAATCGCGTCGACGGCACGGATAAAAACCTTATCCTCTATGCACACGGGCGCTACGATGCGACGATGTTCGGTACGCTCCGCAATATCCTTACGAGCGGTTGGCTAAATAATCCGGACAACTTCACAGTTAGAACAATTAATAATAACGAAAAGGCGCTCTGGCAAGTCTTTAGTGTTTACAAAATTCCAGCAACCAACGATTATATCCAGACTACCTTCAGCAATAATGAGGAGTTTGGGCGCTTCGCCGAGAGCTTAAAAAACCGTAGTTCGCATGAT
>CAMKFS010000045.1 GCA_946411935.1 uncultured Candidatus Saccharibacteria bacterium
TTTCATCTGTGGGCGTCCTTTCCCATTAAAATCATTTGGCTTATGAGTGGTATCCACGCCTGCGCGGTCATGGACCTTACCTCTTGCGCCAAAGTGACGTTTATTTGATAATATACCTCGGTATTATATCACGGATTACCCTAGAATGTCAACATTTTCCAGGGATTATTTTAGGCCACCTTCTTCGAGTAGAGGCCCCCATATCACTAAGCTAAACAATAGCCGACAAATCAAGCCATAACTAATGCACGCAATCGCCATACTCTTGTAATATTTGATTGCATTATCTTCGCTTGGTAAACGAATTTCGCTGTAATTTTCGGGGTTCACCATTACCGGCGACCACCGCTTATCCATCGGATACTCCATTTTAGCCTTTTCATTTGAGATCGATTCGATTTTCGCCTCAACAATCGTTCCTTTTACCTTCACCTTGTAGGTATATTCGTATTCCCAGCCAGTTATTCTATTTTTCGTCTTCGTTCGGCTTGCATACATAGCCTGTCCTTGAACTGTAAATAGCTTCTTGCGCTTTTTAAAATAATGCATTTTAACCAGTCCGCGGATACCGACCACGAAAAATATTCCGAAAAGTAGATTAAAGCCAAGATATACTGCCAGATAGACTATTTGAATCATACCTGATTATTATAACAAACAAAAAATCCCCGAGCGAATCGGGGATTTCCTGAAGATGTTACATCTTGATTTCAGCATCGACGCCTGCTGGAAGTGAGAGATTCTGAAGTGCATCAATCGTCTTCGGCGTAGCGTTGATAACGTCAATAAGGCGCTTGTGAACCTTCATCTCGAATGCTTCACCGCCAGTCTTATAGACGTGTGGGCTCTTTACAACAGTAAAGGTTGAACGCTTGGTTGGAAGTGGAACTGGGCCACTAACACTTGCGCCGGTGCGGATAGCAGTATCGACAATTTGCTTTGCGCTCTGGTCAATGAGGCGATGATCGTATGCCTTGAGGCGGATACGAATCTTGAGACCTTCGGCTTTGTCTGCCATTTGGATATTATCCTTTCTTGCGACCGCGTAACCTCGGATACTACCTAGACGGAGTGTCCACGAGTTTTTCGCGGCAATTAACTTAATATTCTTTTATTATATCAAAGTAGAGCCGTTTTGTCAATCCGCCAGCGTGCGACTTCAGGCTTTCTTTACCTACTATATTTTTCATGTTATGATTTTGGCATATTCTGACGAATTGTTACTTAGGAGGTGGTTTTATGAGCAAAAATTTAGAAGACTTTTTTGGCAATAGGATTATTCTATATCGCGACCTTGGCGACAGTGAAATTGGTGGCACTATGCTTACAGAGCTGATCGAGGTTCTAAAATGCGAGAAGACTCCATATTACTCTATGCATGCTGCTCCGAATATGATGTCACTCATCGCAGGAGAGGACATGAAGCTTCATCCGTTATTTGCAGAGGATTGCAATATCAAAGATCCATACTGTTTTTGATTATGAATACAGCCCGAAGCGCTTGCCTCACTCTTTCTTTCGCAGGAATGCCCTAGATATCTTCATCAGCGATCAGACTAACAGATTTTTTATCTGTCACCTCGGCTACGATGACGAAGAACTTGATGCTGAGCATTGGCAGGTATATGACGACTTCGTATTGCCGAGAGAAGATATTCCTCAGTTTATTCGTCTGGCGCAAAAAATCCAGAACGCTAGCTTATCTGAACTACTTGTATAAAAATCCCCCTCTTTCGAGGGGCATTTTTTAATCGAGATGATATGGGTTCGTTCGTGTGCCGTCACCGGAGGTGATGTTCTTAGACTGCTTGAGCGATACGACTGGTCGCAATGCTACCCCTGGCACACCGTAGCCCGACTGGAAAGCGCCTAATGGGCCAATTCCCGATGAGCCTTGCCCAACCATATGCGGCATGAAGTCCGTATACTGAGAAGCGTAGTAGGCTGGCGACATCGTATAGTTACTTTCTACATTGAAGTCTAGGAAGTTCGTATCAGTGTGGTCGCCATTGGCATTTATTCCAGCAAAGGTAAGTTCATCGCTCGAGAGGAGGCCAACTTTATGATTATTTTTACCGTTTCCAATCTCATTTGAAACCGTAAAGGCATCGTTCTTACTACACGCGAGATTTGGATGGAAGTTCCCGTTTATATCGATTGTATTACGAGCATAGGCATCGAAGTAGGCTGGATAAGTATAGCGTCCAGACGAAATTGGGCCCTCATCCTTGCTTTTAATTGTGCCGGAATGGAGCGTACGGTCATTACAGAATACCGCATCCTCGACATCGTTATCCCAAGCAAGGAGTTCCTTGTGATACCAATCTTCAAGCGCGGTCTTAGCCGGCGAGTTGAAATGGTTGCTATATACGGTATTGAGGTAGTCTTCGAGTAGCTCACCATTCTTAAGCTCAATGTACATAGCGCCGCCATAGTAGTAATTATCAATAATCATATAGGCCGTTTCGCAAGTTGTCGCCATACTGAAACACGAATAATGGCTCCCGCCTAAGACGAGGTCGAAATAGGCTTCGTCGTTATAGTAGTCGCCTATCGTGGTAGTGTTTGGATCGAGGACATATTGGCCGTTTATGTAGGCGATATTGTTAGCGGTTGCAAATTGACCGTTTGGTACCAAATCAGTATTACGGTCGTAGTAAACCGGCTTGCGTTCGCCGATCATATATCCGATGTCGGCGAGGGAGTTATAGCAATCTGCCTCAGTCCAACCAAAGAAGCCGGCATGATCCTCATTGCAGTCATAGCTTGCGCCGAGTATCGTCCACGTAAATGCCTTAAAGTCGTCCGGGTAATCAGCTGGATCTTCGTTCCACATCGCTCCATATGAGTACATGTCGTCCGACATACCAGTTGGCTCTTCTGGGCACACACCGCTGCCGTCTGGTTCGCCAATATAGACAATCTTTACGCCGCCAGTAGCAGTCGTACGGACAATCCGCCAACATTTATTAGCCCAGAGCAGGTAGTTATTATCAATTTGGCCGCGATAGTAGTAGATATCCTTTTGGAATTCGTCGCCCTTGTTGACGCCGTTGCCGTTCTTATCATAGTCGCTACCAGTCGCTAATGCGCCACGACGAAAATCGATTGAGACCTGTTCGGTTGGAGCTTGACAGGCGACTGTATCATAAAGATTATTGCTCAAACAATCGATAATATGTGGCTGTGGACCAAATGGCTCGTCACTAATATAGCCAGTCACTTTCAGGTGATATTTTGATTCTTCCCAGTCGTCGGCCGGCTTCGTGCATTCTTGGCCCGTCGCCGTTTCGACGCACACATTCTCGGCGCCAAAGTTAGAATCGCAATCGAGCGTAACGGATTTGAGGAGCGAACGTGTAGTCTCTCCAACTGCAATGGGTGTCTTATAGTGATAATAGCCGTCGTCGCGTAACTCCCAGTAATCTTCCCAGTCGTCAGCGAAATTGACATGAGCCAAGGTAACGCCATCTTTCGTTAGAGGAAGCTCTGTTACGTCATCCGCCTTTCGCCATTGCTCATCAAAGCGCAAACGGACATATTTCGGGCTGCCAGAGTTGTTTGTAGCAGTAACATATTTCTCTTTTTCTTGACACGGCTGCCAGTCGATTAACGGTTCCGGGATATCCTCCGTAAAATTATATTCTTCTTCGACTAGCCCAAATATATTTCTAAATAATGCCGTATCGTGACTGACTGCTAGCGTTAGTCCGACGAGCGCGAAAATACACACCGCCGATATCGATAGTATCAGCCTTTTCTTATTAGAAAGGCTCTTTTGGCCTTTTGATCTCTTCATTTGACCTCCCGATTGTTATTTTTAGTTTAGCATAAACATAAACGGAACTGAATATAATGTGCATTTCTCTATACTTGAATTTCGCCAGGAATATAGTATAATATCCACAGAACTTGAGGTTTGTTTCTTTACAGAGGAGGTTATTTATGAAAAACACTTTATTTTCAGATGTACCGGAGCTAGTTGATTGTGATGTTCTCCTTAAGTGCTGCAACGAGTATTATGGCAAAGACTACAACCCTACCCCTGGAGAAGTTGGCGCCTTATTAAAGAAGATGGCAGTCGGGAGAACTCGAGACAGACAGAGTAATATTATTCCTGTCTGTTTTAATTTTATGTTCGTCAGATACTGGGCACTACTTCCTAAGGACTATGAACGATGCGATTTTCTGAGAGTACCACTCGCGCCACCAGATAGCTATATCACTGAGCTAGATGCGTTTAGTATCCGCTTCTTTGATAGAAAATCCACTAATGTTTACTTTAAAGTGCGGAAAAATGGTTCAGGATTGATCTATGGCATTAATTGCCCAATTTCGAAGCTTTATTATTTAGGCGGACTGCTTGAGCGGCATAACCGCAGAATCCTAAAAGCCATTGGTTTTGCTAAACGTGAAATTCGTCATGTCCATGTCGTGTCTGAATCGCCAATTTAATTCTTCGCATAACCTTCTTAAATCTCCCCCCATTAGTGGGGAGATTTTTACTGCCACAAAAAGAACGCTCCGAAGAGCGTTCTTTTATTTTTGGTTACGCTAGATTATTTAACAATCTTAGTAACAACACCAGAACCGACAGTGCGGCCACCTTCGCGGATAGCGAAGCGGTCATTGTCGTTCATAGCGATTGGAG
>CAMKFS010000046.1 GCA_946411935.1 uncultured Candidatus Saccharibacteria bacterium
AGCTTTGCTCGCATTCGCGATTGTCCAGTTCGTCTTGAACGCACTTAATAGCTAATAAGACTATAAAATCTCCGTCATACTAGAGGCGGAGATTTTTGTTGAAGCTATGATATAATGATTTTTATAAGGAGAACAATATAAATGTTTAAATATAAAATTCTATCTACGATTGCTACCTTAATAGCGAAGAACGGCGATGATCCTAAGACTACTGAGCCGGCTACTGGTTCTGCTGCAAGTAGGGCTCAATCAGCCGCAACAGGCCTTCAGAATGTAAACGGTAATCAAACTCCGGATAGCTTGGAGACTAATATTGGTCTTATTATTAATGCGATTATCGGCTTTGTTGGTATTATTTGTGTGATCGTGATTATTATTGGTGGTATTAATTACACAATGTCCCAGGGTGATCCGCAGAAAACGAAGAAGGCAAAAGATACGATTCTTTATGGTGTGATTGGTTTGATTATTACCCTTCTTGCTTTCGCAATCGTTCAGTTTGTCTTGAACGCATTACAAGCTTCGTAATATAAACAAAAAGCTCCGCTAAAGGCGGAGTTTTTTGGTGGATAGAAAAATCCTCAGCTTGTGACTGAGGATTTTTGTTTGACGATTAGTTGATTGTGATGCGCTTTGGCTCTTCGACCTTTTCCTTCTCGAAGGAAATAGTAAGGACACCATCCTTGAGGACTGCTTCGACGCCATCCTCGATGACCTGAACAGGAAGAGCGATGGTGCGGCTAAATTCGCCCCAGTAGCATTCCTGGATGTGCCATTGGGTAGCTTTCTCATCTTCGCCACCGCTAAGGATACCAGAAATAGTCAAGATATTGTCGGAAATAGAAACATCAAGATCCTTACGCTCAATACCGGCGGTGCGAGCCTTAATAATTAATTTATCAGCGGTCTCGTAGACATCGACAGCTAGCTGACCTGGAAGATTCTCAGTGTCGTCTTCCCAGTTATCTTCGGTGGTTTCTTCTACGTAGACTTCTTCTGCTGGAGTGCCATCTGCGGATTCCACCAATCCTTCGTCAGCCAAACCAGCGTCGCCATCTTCGGATAGGAAGGCAGCGGTGAGCTCATCGTCTAAGCTCATTTCGTCTTGTTTGCGAGCCATAGTCTAATAATTCCTCCACTATTTTACACTCTTACGCTTTATTATAGAGAGCTTTGCGGCTAAAATCAAGAGAAAGGAGGGTTTTGTTGTGAAAAATACAATAATCAGAAACATTAGCGAGTTATTCTGTCCCCATAACTGTATTTCGTGTGGAAAAGTAGGTGGAATACTGTGTCGGTGTTGTAAAAATAACATTTTAGCTATGCATGAGCGAAAATGTATTTCTTGCGGAAGATGACTGGATGGCAGTTATTGCTCGTGTTGTTCCCTGCCGTTTTTGGAGCAATTTTGGGTTGGGAGACGTGAAGGTATTTTGAGGCGCTTGATTGAGATTTATAAATATAGTTCGGTGCGAGCGGCGAGTTTTGAGTTAGCGGAGTTGCTCTCCGCGGTAATAGATGGAGATTATACTCTGGTTCCTCTACCGACAATTAGTAGGCACGTGCGAGAGCGCGGATTTGACCATATAAAGCTGTTTTGTGAAAAGATGGAAATGCCTATGCAATGCGTCTTGAGACGACGAAATAGTACGACTCAGGTAGGAGTAGGCGTAAAGGAGCGAAGAATACAAGCTGCCGGCGCGTACGAGGCCTTCAATATAAACCCTAAGGAAAATTATTTGTTAGTGGATGACGTATGGACGACTGGCAGTTCGATGTTGTCTGCATGCGAAGTAATGCGAAGCGCGGGAGCAAAAAACCTCGCAATTGCGGTAATTGCGAGGAGTTAAGCGTTAATTAGACGGTTGTTTCGCCGCCGACTGCGTTGATAACGAAGTTGACGATTGCGTAGGCAAGAATAGAAATAATAAGACCGACAATAGCGTACATAATGGTGTTTTTTGCATCAGTAACCTTCTTGCTGTCGCCGCCAGAAACGACGTAGCGAAGGCCGCCATAGATAAGCATGATAACAGAGATAATGCCGACCGCGTAGAGAACGGTGTTGGTGATTTTCGTAAAGACGCCATTAACGCCGACGAGATCGGATGGCATGCCGTTGGCTTTAGCGGTTTCTGCACCTGCTTGAGCAGGGTTTTCTGCGGCACCCGGGTTAACGCTTGCTTCGGCGGCCATAACGCGACCAGCCATTAAAGTTGCAGCGGCTGCTGCCCCGGTGATTATTTGGCTTGCTTTTTTGATTATTTTTTTCATAAGTGTTATCTATTCTTCCTTAAGATAATCATATTATACAACAAAATGTAAAAGTAAGTCCAGTTTATGCGCTTAGCGAAACTGGTGTAGTATTGACTTTTGTTAATTCTTATGCTAATTTATTAATAGAACTAGGTCAAAATAAAAAGTTCAAACAAACATAAAAACAAGAGAAAAGCTATGAAAAGAAGATCGAGAGATTTTGGGCGCACCAAGTTGCTTGCTGTATTTCTTTTTGTCTCTGTGTTCTTACTGAATGTGATTAATGCTTTTAACTCTAATGCGACAGGGGCGCTTGGTTCGTTTGAAGCTAATGAGACCGGAATTAAGTTGTGCGCTCAAATTAATGCTGGCCCAGAAGAGAGTATGCGCTTCTTAGTAAATAATGATCAGGGTTTCTCTTCGGATCTTATTGTAGAAAATAATACTTGCAAGAATATAAAGACAGTTGCGGCTACGTATACGATTCGTCATTTTCTTCCGCAAGAATATACAATTGAAGAAGTGTCTGGCGGAACGGTGAGTGCGGATAATGTTCCGTTTGTTACTACCGCTTCTGGACAATATTCGATTATCTATAACGATACATATAATGCTAAAGGTTATTTGCATAGCTTTGGTTACACTCTATCGAACCAGGTCGCCTCTGCTATAGACGTTCACTTCGATGCAAATGGCGGCGAAGGAAGCATGAACACGCAAAGATTCGGTTTAAATACGCTCCAAACTTTGGAGGCAAATGCATTTACGTGGGATAAGCATCGTTTTTTGGGGTGGAATACAGAGGCTGACGGCTCGGGAGTGAGTTATACGAATGAGCAGCAGATATCCTTTGCCGAGGGCGGCGAAATAGTGCTTTATGCTCAATGGGAAAGCAGAATTGCGACGGATATTATTGCTCGTCAGGCAAGCTATGGAAGTAGCTACGTGATAGATTTTACTAGGAAAGCGATTGTTAGTGACGATGCCTACGAAGCGAACGGTAATGGCGTTAACAAATATACTGAGAAAGGCCAAGATGTCTATTATTATCGTGGCGAGTTGAACAATAATAATGTTGTCTGGGCAAACAAGTGCTGGAAGATTGTTCGCACGACCTATTCGGGCGGAACGAAAATGATTTATAATGGCGAAACTAGCGATGTGATCGTTGATGGCGCGACTGTAAAACAGTGTCTTGCTACGGGCGTAGATACGCAAATTAGCGTCAATGTGGGCGGTGTGGATAAGAATATATTTCAATATAACAGTAATTATTCTTCCCCGGCCGATGTTGGCTATATGTATGGCGAGCGTATAGAGTTTAGAGTTATTTCTACCAATAACACCAACTACGTTTTCAGTAATAATGTCAGCCGCAGTGGCAATACGTATACTTTGGACACTGCTTCTGGTCAATCTATTTCTGGCACTTGGGAGAGTAGACATAATGATGCTGCAGTAAGATATCATTATTTCTGTACGGATGGGCAAACTAGGTGTAGTAGCGATAAGATTGGTTATATTGTCTACTTCGATGATGGTTCAAGATTATCGTATCTAAATATTGCTGGATATGATGATATTGAGGCTGCCAAGACTGCGATGTTTGCCAATGAAACAGATAGCAATGCCAAGGCTATGGTAGAAACATGGTTTGAGCAGCAGAATCTTGATGGTCATATTGTGAATACGAGAAATTATGAAAATGACCTTGAGGATGCAATCTTTTGCAATGATCGCTCGTATTATTCTGGTAGCCTGAAAGGTAAAGATAGTAATGCTGCTGCGGATACTAATACTAGTATTCATGGTCCGTATGCTCGTAATGTTATTAAGAATGCTAGTAATAATCTTGATCCTTTGCTTGACTGCATAAACCAAAATGATGCTTTCACGAAGGATGACAATGTAAATGGAAATGCAAAACTAAAGCACAAGATTGGCTTAATAACGGATGATGAGCTTACGATGGCCGGTACTGGTCGCCATGGCAATGATTCTACGGCATATCTTTATAGTGGCGAGTATGCATGGACGATTTCGCCATTTGAATTTGATAATAATAGTTCAAATATGTTCCGTTGGTATGTAGGACAAGGTGCGTACGATGTTGATGATGAATTTGCCCTTCGTCCACTCGTTTCCCTGAAGGCGGGAATAGAGTTTATGGGTGGTACTGGTCTTAGTACGGATCCGTATATTGTCGAGTAGTTGCTGTACAGGGGCGGTGAGTTGTGGTAAAATGAGGAGTGTTGGAGGGTTACCCAAGTGGCTGAAGGGGACGGTTTGCTAAATCGTTAGACTG
>CAMKFS010000047.1 GCA_946411935.1 uncultured Candidatus Saccharibacteria bacterium
TGGCGAACGCGTCACTGTTGAGAATGGCGTTTTAACAGTCTACAATGATACGCACCCAGACGGTTTTCATCCAGATGATACTACGCGCAAGTCCGACACTGAAGGGCCAAAAAGCGAGACATCCGGGAGCGTGAATATGATTGTGCCAGAGGGCGAGCTATTCGTGTCTGGCGATAATCGCGAGGGCTCTAATTCTTATGATTCGCGAAATGGTCTAGGGACAATACCATTCTGCCGCGTGATCGGCCCAGCAATTATGCGAATATTCCCATTTACTGGAGTAAAATTCTTCTAATTGATAATTATTTAAGTGATACAAACAGAGCAATAATAACCGAGACAACGGCAAGAATTGCGAGACTAATCAAAACATAGGTAGGTGTCTTGGACTTTTTACCCGAATCTGCAGGAGCGGCATTTGATTGTGCAGCTGGAGCAGCCGAGGTGGCTTCTGGAGCTGGGACAGCATTTGCCAAGTCAGCAACTGTCTGCGGCTCGGCTGGAGCAGCTTCGACAGTGGCGACGGGCTCAGCCGGTGCAGCCTCAAATGAGCTCGCCTCTGGAGTAAGCTCGGCCGGAGCCTCTTCTGAAGCTGGTTCCGCTGCAGCGGGAGCTTGGTCAGTAGCGGTATCCGCAAATGGGGCTACTGCAATTGGATCGGCGGCAGGGTCAGCCGAAAAATCCGGAGTTGCGGCTGGATTCTCTTCTGGAGCAGGCTCTGAAGCAGGCTCATCAGCTAAATCACCGTCAACAAAACTGGCTACTTCTGGCGCAGGAGTAGTTTCCGTTGCCGAATCGGTAGCACCAAGAGTAGTATCTGCCGTCAAATCGGCGCCTGGGGTAATATTTGTGTCTGCGGCTACTGGAGCATCGGCTTCGCCACCCGCAGCAACAGCCTCATTGACAGCACTCATATCGAAATCTGATGCAAAAGAAGTCGCCCCAGAATCGTTGTTGAGTGGGTCCTGATTGATGTCACTTGAATCCATAAAATGTCCCTTATTTAAAGTGTTTTATAACGCTTACGCTTATCGTATCAGTTTTTAATGGATTTTTCAAGATTGGCCCATTGCTCAATAGAGAGGTCCGCCGGGCGAGCGTTTTCCGAAATACCGTTCTCGGTAAAGAATTGCAACAATCGTTCTTTTGGGAGTTTCAAACCGACCGTCAAATTAGTAATGAGTTTTTTGCGCGGCGCAATAAAGCCGAGTTTTATTAAGGACATCGTCGATTCACTAGCACGTGGCTTAGCAAGCGGCTCAAGAATAACGACTTGACTGTCGACTTTTGGCGGCGGCGTAAAGAATTCTCGCTTCACGACTGGTCCGAGCGTCACGTCGGCGTAAATCTGGGCAGACAAACCAAGAATCGAATAATCGCCAGCGCTAGCCGCCAGGCGCTCAGCAACCTCCTTTTGAATTAAGAGAACAATCTTCTCTGGTAAATGACTCGTATGGAGAAATTTTTGAATAATTGGAGAAGTAATGTAGTACGGAATGTTCCCTGCAACAACGTATTTTTCCGGTAATTGCATAGTTTCCAAATCGAGACTTAAGACATCTTTATGAACCACCTCTAGGTTCTTGCCAGGGAAAGATTTTGGCAAATTCTCGGCGAGACGATCGTCGAGCTCCACGGCGATTACTTTATTAAAGAAAGTAAATAGCGCCGACGTGAGCGTTCCGAGTCCAGGACCAATCTCCACGACAACATCAGTATCGTCGACGGAAGCATGATCGGCAATATCGATTAGAATGTCGCGGTCTTTAAGCCAGTGCTGACCAAGAGATTTGCGGTTTTTCATATTTTACCACCATCCTTGGGCGCGCCAACGATTATAGGCGCCAGCCCAGCTTCCGTAACGAGAGTTGGCATAATTCGTCGCCGAGCGAAGCTGACAGACAGGATCATTCGCCCAGTTTGCGCCGCAAGCGTTTTCGAGGGTCGCTTTCTTGGTCTGATATAAGCCAAAATATCTACCATTCGAGGCATTCGTACGCCAGCCGGATTCATGCGAAATAATGTAGTTCACGTAGCCATAATCGCTCGGCGAAATGCCAGCAGCAGCCATCCAATCTTCGTGTGAACCAGATGGAAGAGAAATCTTCATGCCAACTCTGACTTCCTGTGCAACTGGCTGCTTAGTAACGATCTCGGATAACTGAACGCGCGATAATTCGACGCCATCTTTCATGTCGACCTCATAAGTAACAGTTTTCTCGCCATTTTCGCCAGTCTTCGTGACATGACGTTCGCCATAAGCCAAATCGTAATCCTGAATAACAGTTTCGCCAAACGGCACCGCCTCGTTCACAGTAATCGTCTGCTTGCCTTGAGGCTGAATCGAGAAACTAATCTGGTCAGTAATCTTAGAATTGAGCGGAATCGAAATCCAGTTCTTTTCGGCATTCGTATCAATCTCCTGCTCTTTGAGGAACTGTGCAACCGTTGTTGCTTGAGTGCGCTTGTCAATTTTCTGTCCATAATAATCAAGATGAACAATCTTTGCGCGTATAACGCGGTAAGCAAGGAGATTACCACTCTCTAAAAGATTATTGTAAGAAGCAAGTTCAACTTTATCGGCTTCAAGTAACTTTACTCCAGCATCAGTCGCAATGTCGTTCGGGCTCGTACTGGCAGTTTTGACGTGAACGCGGCGCTGGCCGTCAAGGACAATCAGGTCCCGAGCGCGGTAAATATTAATATTAAAATCCTCGGATGCGACCGGCTCATCAAGGGCCGGCTCAACAATGTCGCCATCGTCTAACGTAATATTTGCGCGCACTAAAGCATCGCGGACCGTCGGCGCATCACTGCGGACATTGATTCGCTCGCCATCGTCGAAGAATGAGATAAAATGCGTGCCGTCATTAGATTCTTGCTTTTCGGACGGATTCTCGACCGTAGCGGCCGACACATTTAGAGAATAGTGATGTAAAACCACAGCAAAAAGCAGGCTAACAAGCAAAAATCCTAGTAATAACAGAGAGAGATTGCCTCTCGTTCGACGCATTTTCATGCCTTTCTATTATAGCATTTTTTGCTTCAAAAACCAATAGACACCCCTGTTAGACGAGCTCGAAACTATATTTGTTTAACTTAATAAAATGACTACCGTCTAAGCTATGTAGCTTCCCTGGAGCCAGCTCGGCAATGGCTTTTTGGCAGTTTTTTAGCTGAGGGCGCGTCAGTCGAATATTGTGCAGTTCTAGAACGTGACGTAGCACCTCCTGCTCGTCCGCTAGCGTTTTTTCATAACGCAGCTGCTTCGGTATAGCACTCAAAATCTGGTCAATTTCTTCCCTGATCATGCACTGTCGTTGATAGTATTCGAGAAGCCTTTGTTTGTCAGATTCAGAAAAATCACGCAGTTTTTCACGGATACGATTGCGAAGATAGCCGTCCTCGACATTCGTTGGGTCTTGGCGAAAACTCAAATTATGCTCCGTCGCATAACGATAAATCTCACTCTTTCGCCAAGTACGAAGTGGACGTTCGATAGCGGCGTTATTCATTGGCGCAAGCCCTCGCCAGCCAGTTCCGCGCAAAATATTAATTGCGATCGACTCGATAACGTCGTCGGCATGATGAGCGACACAAATAGTAGCAGAATACTCTTTGGCTAAATCAAAAAGAAAGCGATAACGCGCCTCACGCGCTTCAGCCTCGCTGCAATTCTTGCCAAGCTTGGCATGGCCACATTTAAAAGGTAGCCTGTATTGCTTCGCTAGCCCTTCGACGAATTCTGCATCTTCGTGAGAGTTCGAGCGAATGCCATGATCAAAATGCGCAACAAAAAACTCTTCGTCGCTATTATGCGCCAAATAATCCAGCATTACGACAGAGTCGATGCCGCCAGAGACCGCTAAAATTTTCATTAGTTAAAATTATACTCTAGAACAACGCTTATGCTACAATAAAAGTATGTTATTGATTGGGTCAAAAATGCTAAGAATGCCCGTTATGAGCCTGCATGTTGGTGGGCGCGTAGCCGATACAAGCGAGGCAATCGTCGATCCGGAGGATTTGCGCGTAATTGCATACACGCTCGATGGTCCACTAGTCAAGAAAGATCCAGAGGTAGGCGACATACTTA
>CAMKFS010000048.1 GCA_946411935.1 uncultured Candidatus Saccharibacteria bacterium
CCTCAGTTTGGGGTCCGTTCCCACGCGTTACTCAGCCGTCCGCCGCTCGTCAGCAACTAGCAAGCTAGTCCTGTTACCGCTCGACTTGCATGTATTAGGCATGCCGCCAGCATTCATCCTGAGCCAGGATCAAACTCTCCATAAAAATGTTTTGAATTTGAAAACTCAATATAAAAGACTGACGATGATAATTAATTGCACACTAGATTGTTAAAAAACTCAAAGCCTTAACTAACAAGCATCCGTTTTGGACAACCTCGCTCGCAGTTAAAACTATCTCTAATCTTATACCATCCCAAACGCCAAGTCAAGCACTTTTTTGGACTTTTTTTAAGATTTTTTGCTTTAATTCGGATTTTCGTACTTTACTATCTGGTCTCCGGGCCAAATATAGCTTATATAACCCTTCTCGCGACCATGTTCCGCATTATTGACTTGCTCGCCTTCGTTCACTGATTCGCCGAACTTTTCGTTATAGAAACTAATCTCACCAACAGTCACTTCCGCCTCCAATGGCGCCGCAAGCGCTCTCAAGGCATCAAGTTGCGCATCAAAATTAGCCTCGGTACTTTGCCCTAACTCATCTCCAAGCACCTCTGATGTTGTCCCCTTTGCTGTATTGCGATACGGATGAATGCTAATAATATCAATTAATTTTTGATTTACTCCTTCATCTTTTTTGCGCCCCTGAACCTCACTCACGACTGTTTCTATCCATTTTTTGTCGTAAAAAGCAGTCCCTGCCAAAGATATTTTTAAATCTGGATACTTGCTCTTCAAATCCTTTGCTGTCTCAAAATACAGTTTCGCATACTTATCTGGCTCCACACTCTCTGCAAAAGCCTCATTCTCGAATTGCTTGCCGTGTTTTTTGCAAATATTGCACTCGTTACCGAGCTCAAGCACTAGGCCTTTACCCCCTTGTCCGCCATAACCGCTCTGCTCAACGAACGCCTCACAGAGAGCAATATATTCAGCCGAGCTGTCAGGAATATTACTCGTACCTTTACCTTCTGCGTCTCTATGAAAGGGATTCATTACTGTCACTAGATCATTCTCGCCAATCTTTCCCCTTATCTTCTGAATTTGGTCCATTGCTCCATCATCAATATGCGCAACAATACTCCCATTCTCATCTCTAAATACCGCCTTATCAATCGAAAAAGGCGAAGAAGGACCAAAGGGATGCACCCTCAACTTTGGCTCTTTCGTCTTTGATAACTCTTCCAAAATCTTATCTAGATATCCATCTTTTGAAAGCTCTTCATCAATTGCTTCACGGATCCTCTCCTCTGGTTGCCCAAAACTCTCCTCTAATCCTTTTATTTCTTCAGCATTGCCCCTCTTAAGTACTTCATTTATTTCTGTCGCTAAAGCATATCGCTGAGGATTAATAATTAATTTGCTGTCAATGTTATACCCCACAACATCGGAAAACTCGTTTACGATTTCGAGCTCACAGGCTTCTATCTCCCCTAAATCGGTCATCTTTTCCATATTTTTGGACGGCTCAAGCTCAGCTGACCCTTGCTGTCCCCCCTCTACCTGTTCGCTATTCGTTTCGTATGATTTCATCTTAGAAGCAACACGACACTAAAAGCCCGATTCCAAGCCCCAAAATGCCTCCAACAATCGCCTGCGGAACTGTATGCCCCTCAATCACCTTCACCTTTTTCTTCTTATAATTACGATCCATGATCATTACATTTAGCAATTTTCCCTGCTCGCCGACCGCATAGCGTACATTAACTGCGTCGTAGACCACAATAATCGCCATACAGAGCGACAAGACGCTAATAGGCGCAAAAATACCAAACTCGCACATCAGAAAGGTCGTAAGACCCGTAAAACTCGCCGTATGGCCGCTTGGCATACCGCCACTACGGAAGAAGCAGTCAAATACCTCACGCGCCCCCATACGTCCTTTATTTCGAATCAAATCCCCTATTAGTTTTCCGAGCTGCGCCACAAACCAACCGATTATAAACGCTAATAGCCCACCTAAGCCAGTAATATTTTCCATATTATTATCATAGCATGAAAAATCCTCGCCTAGGGATTGTGGCGAGGATGTGCGGTGACGTAAACTCTATTTTACTCCCGCTCGCAGTTGTTCAGGTTTATCGAAAGTGAACTAGATATCCGGGGACTCGTTAACATTCTTCTTCGTTTTTCATTCACGAATACTAAACGCGATATCTTGCTACTGCTATCCTTTCCTTTCGTACTAAGATAGTAGAACGGATGTAGCAACAGTTCGTCTGCATTTATCTTTTCAGTACTCCATAACCCCTAAAAATTTGTCTTACAGCTTCTTTTGTCTTAATTCTTGATTTTCATCCCGATGAAGGAGTACCGATTTAAACCTACATTATTCTCCCTAATGAATAATAAGTATATTATACACCATAAAAATAAAAATGTCAAGCATAAAATAGCAAAAAATATCCTACGCCACTCCCGTAGGATATTTTCTATAGGTCTTTTGTTTATTTCTTCTTCGGCGCCGTTTTCTTTGCTTCAGCCTTTGCCGGCTTCTCCGCCTTAGCGTCCGGGGCCTCTTCCTCTGGTTCTTCCTTTGGCAAGATACCAATCGAAGCTACCGCATCGCCATCATTGAGGCGCATTACGCGAACACCCTGCGTTGCACGACCCAAAGTAGGAATATCTTTCACTGCTACGCGAATCGCCTGACCACCAGTCGACATCATGATTACCTCTTCCGCCTCTGGATCGAGCGTATGAACCGCTGCGATTGGTCCGGTCTTAGAGGTGATTGCTGCAACCTTAACGCCAACACCGCCACGCTTATGTGGTGGGAAGTTGGTCGCCGCCGTCATCTTACCGTAGCCCTTCGTCGAAATCACAATCAACTTCTGATTCTCCGGATCGGAGACCACATCCATACCGACAACTGTGTCGTTTGGACGGAGACGGACACCGCGAACACCACGTGCTGCGCGACCCATTGGGCGGACTTCCTTCTCATTGAAGCGTACCGCCTGGCCAGCTGAAGTCGAGATGATAATATCATTCTCGCCAGTTGTGCCGCGGACCCAACGCAACTCATCACCGTCATCGAGCTTAATCGTAATCAAGCCGTTCGTACGAATATTTGCGTAATCCTTAAGTGCGGTTTTCTTAATCGTACCCTTGGTAGTCGCCATAAAGAGGAAGCCATCTTCGCCAGCCTCAGTACCCTGCTTAATCACAGAGGTAATCTTCTCTTCTGGGTGGAGGCTCAAGAGGTTGACTGAAGCCGTACCCTTCGCTACTAGAGATGACTGCGGGATTTCGTAAGCCTTAATACGGAAGATACGTCCTTGGTTCGTAAAGAATAGGAGATAATCATGGCTATTTGCCAAGATAATCGTATCGATTACATCCTCTTCCTTCGTCGTCATACCGCGACGTCCCTTGCCGCCTCTGTTCTGCTTCTTGAAATCGTTCTGAAGTACACGCTTAACGTAACCTTGCGCGGTCAAGAGGACAACGCTCTCTTCGTCTGGGATCAAGTCTTCCTCGGCAAACTTACCGAGCTCATGGTTAATAATCTTACTGCGGCGAGGATCACCGTATTTCTCTTTCATCGCGAGGAGCTCTTCCTTAATAACATCGAGAATTGCCTGTTCGGAAGCAAGAATTGCCTCGAGCTTAGCAATAAGCTCATGGAGCTCCTTGAGTTCGTTCTCAATCTTATCGCGCTCGAGTCCTTGGAGGCGGCGAAGCTGCATTGCAAGAATAGCGGCAGCTTGTACCTCTGATAGGCCAAAGCGATCCATGAGGCGCTTATCTGCATCATCATAAGATTCGCGAATCGTCTTAATTACCTCGTCAATATGATCGAGTGCAATCTTCAAACCTTCGAGAATATGTGCGCGTTCCTTCGCCTTATTAAGATCAAATTCTGTACGACGACGAATAACTTTTTGACGGTGCTTAATAAACTCGGCGAGGATTTCCTTCAACCCCATAACTTTAGGTTGAATACCATCTACGAGCGCCAACACGTTATAGTGGAACGAAGTCTGCAAACCAGTTAATTTATACAGCTGGTTCAAAATCTTCTTCG
>CAMKFS010000049.1 GCA_946411935.1 uncultured Candidatus Saccharibacteria bacterium
TTCCCACTGTTTATGTTCGTAACATATGGTTTTAATCTGTAGTTGTATGGAACCTGAACACTTGCAGTCGCAACACGATTAGTGTAAGAACCAGTAGTAGTTACAGTACGCGCCGTATTCGGTGTCACATATATATACAAAGAATTCCAAAATAACGATTGCGTAATCTTACCGCCAACATCAAACTTGCTAGTCCCAATATTTGTATGGCAACCTTTAGATTTGCCAGAAACTTGATAGTATCCGAGTGTATTACCATCTACATTAGTTGGCGCACAACCGTAAGTATCCCTATTATAGCCGGGGCTACTATTCGTATCTGGCGAAGTGAATGCTGCCTCTGCAGTCTTATACCACTGGTTCGTCATAAAGTTACCAGACGACATCGGCTTGTCTGCTTTTTGTCCATTCGTCCAACGCCAAGAAGAAATCCCGTCATCGCTCCCGCCTATCGTTTCATAGAGCGCTGGATTAGTGTACTTACCATTAACCATCGGTATCGTCGTCTTGAACAAATACCCATCAATATTACTCCCCCTATACAAACCGCTAGACTCTCGCCCTGTTTCTAGGTAACCCTCCGCACCATAACGAGAGCCATAATTTATGTTGCCGCTTAATTGATTAGCCGACGAAGTATAGAATGCGCCCGCGCACATTTTATAGTTAAACTGAATCAAATCACCAGGCTTAGCGTAAATAGGATTAGATATTGGTTTTACAAATCCATCACCTCCAGACAACCCTGTCTTACCGGATTGCCCATTTGTACGGTTCGTAACACCAATTGCGCCTAGATTGCGACCGATATTTACACCAAATTTCTGCGAAGCACCTTCAATGTCGCATTGCTTTGGAGCTCGATGGAAAGTAATACATACGCCCCTATTAACCTTTTTATGGTCAGTATTTACTTCTTGCTCTGTTTGTAAATTTTGGTAGTTGCAAATCGTCACGGACTGATCATAGTACAGACTGCCGACGTAGGTCTTGGTTATCGTAGTTTGGCTCGTACCATCATGCTTAAGCCCAATCGTAGTCTGATTATTCCACTGATCAATCACCTTGTCTTGTTCTTTATTAAAGAAATCTGTTCGCGTCGTCTTTGCATCATATTTAGTCGCCACCTCGCCACCAGCAAAATCAGCATCATGACGACTCACCGTCTGCGTAAAAGTTACTTTGTATTTCGCACCAGTAATATCCATATCTATAGTTGCTGGCGACTCAGTTTCTTTGCTCGAGCCAGTCGTATTCGAAATAGTCACCGACTTCCCCGCAATCGCTGTGCCATTTTCCAACTGCCCCTCAGCGACCGCCGTTACCTTGCCGTTAAAATTAGCGTGCGGACGCCAGAGCGACACGCACTGCCTACCCGCCGATGCAATACCCGATAAAGTACAGTTACTATTTGTTGGCTGTTTTACATTTTTATTATTGCGATTCGTCCTTTTATAGCTTAGCGTTTCATATACATTTTCTGTTCCACCCGCTTTAAGCTGCACATCCTCGTATACATTTGTAACATTCGCTCTATCGGTCTTGCCAGCAGCTAATTTACTCGTCTCCCCACTTCCCGAAGCGTTTTTCGGATATTTAGCAGAGCCACTCTTCGAAAGCGACCAAGATGTTTTGGCCGTCGGCAGCGTAAGGCCGTAACCTGCGACGCGCGTTATCCCATTGTCGAACAAGACTTTATGAGAATTATAATCTTGGATCTTCTTTATAGTATTATTGCCTACTTTTCCGCCATCGATTGTAATTTTCGTATCATTTTCATACAGAGTGCTTGGTGCATCAATAATCTCCGTACTACATCCACTACCTGCCCACTCAAAGGAAAAACTACCATTTCCTTCAACCATAATCATCGCATCAACTCTATTAGTATCATTATCGTAGTCTGTATTATATATTGAACCGTCCGAAGACACCGCAAGTAGCGTATTGTTCCTAGTAGACAACCCAGTGATAGTGCCCGAAAGTAGCTTTACATGCTCCGCATATTTACCCCCCTGGCCATAAGTTTTTCGACCATTAGTATTATCCGGGACATCAATATCTGAAAACGCCCATGGCATCTTCACTGGCTCGCCATTTTTATAACCAAACAAAGATATGGACACTTTATATATGGCGCCCATTATATGTTTTTTATAGCCACGGTAAGCATCAGCGGCAAAGTTAAACAAACCCGTCTTCTCTTTATTTTTTAGTTTACTCCAATCGCTCTTCTGAATTCCATAAAGTAGAGCCATCCAGTTCGCATCCGCCGACTCCTCGCCACGAAGCGATCCCTTCTTAATATGAAAATCGGTAATAGTAATCTGAACGCCAACTTCATCGCCGCTAATAGTTTTAGCGGCACTCTTGAATCTTAGCGTAATCTTCGCATCGTAATCTCTATCATAATCATCATTGCCAGCATCAACACCGATTGAGGCATAATCCACGTGATCAATATCTGCCCAGTTAATCCTGTTCTTTTTTTCACCTCCATAAGGACCATTATCGCCATTATAGTAATAGCATTGAAATCTATAGGCGTCTCTACCGGTAATTGACAATGAATGTTCTGGGTTGGTAGGATCATGGCAAGCTTCATAGAGGTCAAATTTAAAACGGTCAATCAAAATTTCGTGAGCAAAGTACGCCGCATCAGTATCCCGCCAAGGACTTTTTTCTGGAATTTTTAAAGCCGACGAATCATTCTGATCAGGATCCGCAAGGCTTGTTCCTCCTGCTAACGGAAGCGAATAAGTCGCAGCATCCACCTTCCCATTACTAAAAACAGTGCCCGCTAGTATACATAACATGGCTACAACGGCAATTATTGTACGCTTATTGCACTTCATCATTTGCCACCTTTCGCATAATCAGCTCTTTGATTGCATCCTCAGCGGTTTCGTAGTTTATATTTAAGTCACTATTCGAACAATCAAGGATAAAACCATTAGAAGTCGGGAATATTTCCCACAAATTATCGTCGTCGTCATTAAACTCATACGCAAAACCGCCAATTCCTTTTACTTCACTATCTTCATCGCCAAATACATCATAATCATAAAACTTCACTAGTTCTAAATAATTATCGCTGATAATAATTTTCCCAATATCTTCTGAATATTCTATTTTTGCATCTTTTGAAACATTATTTATCTCAGACTCAAGTTCATCGCGACTGCTATATGCCTTTCCAGCGACTGTGGCAAATATCTTCATCATGACAGACTTATTATCGGAAACAAGCTGCTCTCTTTTAGCTCTATCAATATCGTCAATAATCTTTGGCGCAAAGATAGCAGCCAACGTAGCTATAATAGTAACCGCAACAACAATAATAATAATTAGTCTATGCCGCCAAACAAACTCGCGTACTTTGCCGAAACGATACTTTCCGCGAATAAGATTCACCTCGCGGTTCTTCTTCGCTTCGTTCTGGTTGCGTTCTCTTAGTTCGTTCT
>CAMKFS010000050.1 GCA_946411935.1 uncultured Candidatus Saccharibacteria bacterium
CTCTCGACCTCTTCCTTGGCAAGGAAGCGCTCTAAACAACTGAGCTAAACCCGCAACTGAATTAGATTATATCACAGCCGCCACGAAAATGCTAGCTTTTTCGTGGCTTGTGTGAATATTGCTATTTCCCGTCAGCGGGGCGATAGAATACGATATATTTATCTGGGCCAGCTGGGCTAATTTCATCAACGCTCTTATATGTTTCGCTCGGATATATCGCCTCGTAATTATTCTTTTTTAAGAAATTAAACATGTCGTCAAAAGGAATCTGCTCGCTGAATTCCATTACGACGATTTTTGGCTTTTCCCGTTCTAGCTGCCCATAATACTCGTCGTGAACATTCTTATAAGCAGACACATTGTCAGTCATAAATGAATATCTCGTGAGCGAACGACGACCACTCAGTTCATATATTACGTTCTTCAGACCAAATACTACGATCCTGTCCTCAGGATTAGTATGCTGTTTAATCGTTGAGGCAATCGACAACATTTCTTCCGAATTAGCATAGGCCGACTTATTACGTTTTACATAAATATCGACATTCGTTCTAGCAACCATCCGCCATGGCTGATAAGCCACTATCGTTAATAGCGCAATAGCCGTAACAACGATTGCCGAATTAGATATATTAGTGCGCTTATCTTTTAGCGAAACTTCTGGAAGCTTAGAGAATAGAGTTGCATATGGGTAAATTAGGGCCGGAACCGCTGCATACAAATAGTGGCCATATTCCCTGCCAGAAAAGCCTGCCGCCATGATCGAAACAGCGTAGAAAATTGCAAAATATACGTCCATTTTCGTGCGATATGCCACCAAACGATAGATCATATACAAGAACGCAAAACCAGTAATTAGCGGCTCCATTACATAAAGCATACCGATTGACTTGCCAATTAGGCCGCCTGCGTTAGTACTATATGAGAAGTTAAATTCAAGGTATTGCGAACAAAATTCCGCAAAGGCACCGTTCGAAATGAGCCAGACCATGATTGGCGCAATTATGGTCAATAGGCCAACAATGAAGAATAGAATAAAACGGCCGAGTTCTTTGTACTTTTTCGCCTTAATGCTCTCAACTGCGATTACAATTCCAAACAACACCCATGCAGCACAGAGATTTGGTCGAATCATTAATACGGAACCACAGCAAAGACCACAAAGCCAAACTGCTATATTGCTGATTGGTTTCTTGTTTAAATAATTCAGGAATATACATAGCGAAACCGCAATAAAAGGTATCGAATACAAACAACAGCATCCGCCGCTATAGAATGTTGCCAATACCGTCATAATGGCGAACACGGAAAGAAGAGCGGTCGTCCTGCGACACTTCAAGCGACGAGCAAATATATAGAACGCAACAATCGACGCGAAAATCGCAGCGAATTCTAACAGCCAAGAGCCGCGATATTCATTGATGTAGCCGCTTAGTGCGTAGGCAATATAAAGAAGCGGACCTTTATGATCGAAAGTATCCCTGTATGGCATTCCGCCATCACGGATTACTTGCCCAACATATTTATAGACATTATTATCGACCGATCCATCTCCATGGCGTAAAACACCATAATCACTAAGCTGCGCAATACTAAAGCCAATTACGAGCAAAGCAAGCGCAACTAGGACTTTTTTATAGAGGGCCGTCTTATCTTTTTCATTAAAAATAACTAATTTACTCGCAATGTAATTCGCAATAATAACAATGATGTTCGAAATTACTTTGACAATCAAATCCGGACAGTGAAGCTTGTCAACAAAAATATACATAATTGCCACGTCGAGAAAACCAGTCAATAAGCGACAGGCGATAAAAGAGCAGACTTCACGAAAAATCGCTTTTCTGCCCTTCGCCTTACTATGAAAAACCCAGAGACGATTCGTAATATAGGCAAAAGCAATCGCTAGCGCCCAAGCAATCGACGTCGAGATGATTGTACTTAAATGTAAGAGATGCGCGCAGACCCAATAAGCGACGATATTTACAATGGTCGTGCAGACACCAAAGAAAAGATAAGAAATGACGTCTTTATATTTGATAAATAGTTTCTTAATCATATTATTTTTTCTTTTCTTCGCGGTCGATTTGTTTGAGAGATTTATTGATCTGACGAAAATCCTTGAGAGCCTGACGGCCAATGCGGAAAATCTTCGGAAGATTAATAGAGTTTACGCCACCCTGACGAGGACGGAAGGTAATCGGAATATATTTTACTTTCTGTTTGCGCTTCGCGTAAATCACTGAAAGAATAACATTCGAAAGGTTGAAATCTTTCGGCACATATTCAATATTCTCTTTGAGGCTCTTAGCGGTCATGAGGCGGAATGGTGTATTTGCATCGGTAACCCTTACATGGAAGCGGAGGCGAACAACGAGACGGAGGGTCTTCGTTACAATGACACGCGCGAAACCGTCCTCGCGGCCCTTGCGATGCCCGATAACCATGTCATATTCGTTGCGGAGCTTCCAAAACTGACCAAATTCACTCGGCAAAGTTTGACCATCAGAATCG